>JAHZES010000199.1 GCA_019421725.1 Clostridiales bacterium
ATTCACAATAATATCCGTATAAAATTCATCCAGCGTTTCGATATCGTTGGTCGCGCGTGTAATCAGCCGGCCGCTGGTGTAGCGGTCAAAGGCAGGCAGCGACATCCCTTCGATTGCCGAAAACGTCTCGATGCGCAGCCGGTTCAAAATTTTCTGCCCAATACGGTTAATCAGCCGCGTATGCAGAAGAGTACAAACCGCACCGGACGCAATCAGCAAAAAATATGTTGCTCCCATCCCGGGAACGGAATACCACCCGTGCTGCTGCGCCCCACCGCGCAAAAAGTCGTCAATAATAACCGCCATTACATATGGCTTCAGCAGTTCTGCTCCGTTTGCCGCCACCGTCAGCAACATGCACAGCGCAAAGCCCCATTTAAAGGGCGCCATCCTGCCAGCCAGTTTAAGCAGACTGTGTTTGCCGGACGGTTGCTGTTCATTTCGTAAATGCACCGCCGTTTCCCCCCTGTCGCATGGAATACAATTATTTTACACGTCTGAACGGTAGTTGTCCATGCCTTTGGGTTTGTTTTTCCCGGAAACCAATCTGCATAAAAAGGAAAAGCAGCCCTTGCCGGAAGACCCGGCGGAGACTGCTTTTTCCGTTTACGGCGCCGCAATACAAACTGCCGCAGCTGTAATGTCGTCATCGTGTCCGTCCTGCCGTTTGTTCTCTGCCTCTGCCACTACGCGGTCGCAGAGCTCCTGAGGCGTTCCCTTCCAGCTGCGCACCAGCTCCTCCAGCCAGCCGTCCCCACCGGACACTGCGCCGTCAGAAACCATCAGAACCAGATCTCCCTGCGAAAGTTGTGCGGTTCCGCGCGCAAATTTTACATCCTGCAGAATTCCGGCCGGCAGCGACGCCAGATCGACGCGCGTTACCCTTCCCCCACGCCGAAGAAACGCTGCCGGAGCCCCCGCCTTCATAAATTCTGCGCGCCCGGAGTAAAGATCAATGCGGAACACATCCAGCGTAGCAAGGCTTTCGTCGCCCGACTTGATATACAGCGAGGAGTTAATGATCCGAAGCGCCGCGTCATATCCGATTCCTGCGGAGACCAGCCGTGAAAGAATTCCGCAGGCCATTGTGGAATCCACCGCAGCGCGGCCGCCGCTCCCCATTCCGTCACTGAGCACCGCAACTGCCCCGCCCGCGCCGTCGGAAAAAAATTCATAATGATCGCCGCAGAGCGACGCTCCCGCACATACGTGCTGTGCACAACCCGTTACCACGCTGAAGGACGGCTGCTCATTCAGGACAATACGCAGCGTACCGCCGGCAGAAGAAAACACAGCAGGCCCAAAACGCCGACCGCAAAGCCGGCCAAGCTCACGCTGCAGAGCCACCTTATCGGGCAGGCCCTTTCCTGTTCCGGTCACAATCTCAACGGTCATACGCCCGCTTTGCTCCTGGCGGCAGGAAACATCCGCCGTTTCAAAACCATGCCTGCAAAGGAATTGCTCGATCTGCTGCGCCGTTTCACGGTCAAACAGCGATTTATCCCGATAATCCGCGGCCAGATCCCTCAGCATTTCGCTGACGCCGAGGAACTGCGACCCCACTACGGAACGAATTTCGCTGACTCTGCGTTCTGCCGCCTCTCCTGCATGAAAATCTTCATATGCCGCTGTAATTGTGGCCGCAAGCTGATTAATCCGCGCACAATTGGAACGGAACGGCTCCGGAAAATCATTCCGGCAGACATAACCGCGCGACTGCAGCGGAGCAGTTAGGCCATTGAGCACCGTCATGGTATCGGAATAATTTTTTTCCCAACACATCAGCCGAAAGCCACAGGTGCGGCAGGTTTCTTCAACGGCGCTGTCGTAAACGCCGGAAACCGTTGATTTTCCTTTTTTCAAAAGCTTGCGGGAAAGCTCTTCTACCGACTGCGACACCTGCGCAATCGCACGGGAAGCAAAGTCCAGCCTCATCACCACGCTGCGGCGCAGCACATCGGCGGAAGGATCGGCAGGAGGCGCCGCAAAGAACGGCTTTGCCGCATTTTCCAGCCAACGCTGCGGGATCAGCAAAAACAGCGCCGTGGCCAACAGTGTTTCATAAAGCACGGTGATCGGCGCGGTCGTAACGGCGAGCACCGCCACACCGTTCGCCAGCACAAAAATTGCCGTGCTGCCAAATCGGCCAAGCGGCGAAAAGCAGCCTGCCACCAATCCGGAAAACGCATAGGAAATCGGAAAATATCCGGCTGCTCCACCGGCAAGACTCATCATCATGCCGCAGGCGGTCCCACTGACGCAGCCGCCGCCTACCGCGCCATATGACGCACAAAACAGCACCGCCATCATCGCCAGAATATTTCCAAGAGAAATGCCTGCAACAGAAACGGATGAAAAAGAAAGCAGAAAAACTCCACCGGTTACCGCCAGCCCCGCCATCGATTGCAGATCCAGTCCATAAAGGCTGCGGTGCTCCTGCAGGACCTTCAGCGTTCTTCCGAAAAACCACGACGCCCCGCCTGCCAGCAGTCCTTCCGCCAAAATCATCAGCGGAGGAACCGAAGCCAAAATCCGTCCGCTGTTGATACAAAAGCCTGTCCCCGCAACAGCTCCAAATGCCAGCACCGCTCCAAACAGAGGATGCACGCTCAGCTTTTTCCACTCGCTGAGGGTCCAGCGCACGGCCGCCACAATAACAAGCGCAGCCAGGCTTTGCAGCCGACCGGAAGAAACCGGAAACAATATCAGCCCCAGCACCGAGCCAAGCAAAACCGGCAGCAGCGAGCCCTTGGGAGAAACCGCCGTCAGCGCCGCCGAAAACGGCGTGCATGCTCCAAAAATTTCGGCCCGGGAAAGCAGCACCCCTGCGCCGAACCATCCCAGCTGCCGCAGCAGCCTTTTTGTCACCTCGGCAGGCGGCAGCACATGCTCGGCCCTACGCAATACTTTTTCAGCTCTGCCTCTCATTTGTATCATCCTTTCCCGATGGACGCCCTCTGAAATTAGAAGGATTTTCCTTCTCTTCAGTATGGACGGCCGGTTCTTTCAGTATACAAAGGAGGAACGGGAAATATTGTCATATATTGGTATTATCACAAAAACTTTTGTTTCCTTGCCCAGTAGAACGTAAGCGTTTATATTTCTGACGGCTTCCTCAGCAGCAGAGAGAACTGCACGGTTTTCCGCCTCGGAAAAAGAACCGCATCCTACCGACCCACAAACAGCTTCGTCCGACGAAGCTTTCACCGAACATTGCTTTCTTTTTTCATAACTTTATCTGGATTTTTCAGAAACTTGTGATATAATTAAAAATTATAGTTATCATAATCAGTTGTTCTGATCAACCTGCAGCTTTTTCTGCATTAGAAGCAATCGGACTTTCCGTTCCGATGTTTCGGCCGCAGAA
>JAHZES010000200.1 GCA_019421725.1 Clostridiales bacterium
CGACTACGGCGTGGATGTTGCGCCAGCTTCTTGAACAAATCGGCTGTTTGACCGGCCTTGCCGATACGGTCCAAAACTGCGCTGCCGGCTATGCTGAACCGGCAAGCTACACAACGCCGGAAGCGCCGCAGCTTCATGCGCTTCTGGCGCGGATGAAAAAGCAAAGCTGTACCCACGTTGTTTTGGAGGCCTCTTCGCAGGCACTGGATCAGCAGCGCTTGTATGGAATCCGGTTTCGCTGCGCAGTCTTTACCAATTTGACCCCGGAGCATCTGGATTATCACCGCTCAATGGAGGAATACTACCAGGCAAAAAGAAAACTGTTTGTAAACTGTGCCTGTGCGGTCATCAATATTGATGACCCATGGGGATCGCGGCTGACGAGGGAGATTTCCGGGAGCATCGTTACATGCTCCGCCGATTATCCGTTGGCGGATTATCAATATTCGAACATCGTTTATTCGCCGGGCGGCGCCGAGTTTAGCCTGCGGACGCACGGCAGAGAATTTCGGGTCAGAACACCGCTGCCGGGGCGTTGTAATGTTGAAAACAGCGTCTGTGCGGCCGCAGCCGCGATTGAACTTGGAGTTTCGCCGCAAAAAGCCTTTGCGGCATTGGAAAACGTCGTGCCGGCCGCCGGTCGCGCACAGCGCCTGAAGCTGGGAACTCCGTTCGATGTTGTTATTGATTACGCTCATACGCCGGACGGCTTACAAAAAATATTGGAGGCGCTGCGTCCGGTCTGTCGCGGCCGGCTGATTTGCGTTTTTGGCTGCGGAGGGGACAGGGACAGGGAAAAGCGCCCGCTGATGGGCGCAGCTGCAGTTAAAGGCAGCGACTATGTTATTCTTACCAGCGATAACCCGCGCACAGAGGATCCGCGAAAAATTATGGATGATATCCTTGCGGGAATGACCGGAGCAGCGGTTCCGGTAGAACAGGTGGAGGAGCGCGCCGGGGCGATTGCCCGGGCAGTGTCGCTCGCGCAGGCAGGAGACCTGATTCTTCTTGCCGGCAAGGGTCATGAGAATTATCAAATTCGTGCTGACGGAAAGATTCGGTTTGACGAACAGGAAATTGTTGCCGAGGCGGTTCGAAATGCAGAAATACGGAAATAACTCAGAATTCAGGAAAGGTTTGATCAACATGGAGCAAATTACGCTTCAGAATGTGGCCAGAGCAATTGGAGCGGAGTGCCGGGAACAGACGGATGTTCTGGCGGTTTGCACCGACACGCGCGCCATTACGCCGGGATGCCTTTTTATTGCGCTGCGCGGCGAACGGTTCGACGGACACGATTTTGCCGCGGTTGCTGCAAAGGCCGGTGCGGCGGGCATTGTTTGTGAACACGAGGTTAGCGGGACCGGGCGCACGCCGCTGCTTATGGTGAAAAGCACGCAGGGTGCTTTGCTGCAGCTTGCCCGGTATTACCGGTCGCTTTTCCGCATTCCGCTGGTCGGAGTGACCGGCAGCGTGGGAAAAACCACGACCAAGGAAATGATCGTGGCAGCAATTTCGCCCAAGTATCAGACCATGAAAACAGAAGGCAATCTAAACAACCAGATCGGTCTTCCTAAAACGTTGTTCCGTCTGAACCATACAGTGGAAGCTGCAGTGATCGAGATGGGCATGGATCATTTCGGACAGATTCATAATCTTTCCATGACAGCGAATCCAACCATTTCAGTCATTACAAATATCGGTCATTCACACATTATGAATCTCGGCTCGCAGGAAGGAATTTTGAAAGCCAAGCTGGAAATTCTGGACGGTATGGATATCAATGCGCCGGTCGTGCTCAACGGGGACGACGCGCTGTTGGCCGGTGCGGCCGGAAAAATCGAAAATCCGGTGATTCTTTACGGAATCGGGAATCCGGACTGCGACGTTTGCGCAAAGAATATTCGGGAAACCGAATCCGGCCTGGAATTTGAAGCCTGCGTTGCGTCGCTTGGCAGCAGCACGCGGGTGTGTCTTCCGGCTTATGGCATTCATCATGTTTATGATGCTTTGGCGGCGTTTTCAATCGGGCTGCTGCTGCAGGTGGAACCGACGCAGATAGCGGAAGGTCTTGCGGGGTATGTGCCGTCCGGCATGCGCCAGCACATTGTACACGCCGGGGAGCTGACCGTGGTGGAAGATTGCTACAATGCCAGTCCCGACTCGGTCAAGGCTTCTCTGGCCGCGCTGAAGGCAATGCCATGCTCCGGCCGCCGGATCGCGGTTTTGGGAGATATGCTGGAGCTTGGAGACTATACGGAGCGCGGGCACAGAGAATGCGGCCGCGCCGCGGCGGAAAACCGTGTGGATCTGCTGGTTGCCTGTGGCCGGGATTCGCGCTTTTGTGCCGAGGAAGCAAAGAACGCGGGCGTTCCCACCGAATATTTTGAAGAAAGGCCGGAAGCGGCACAGTTTTTGAAAAACAATCTTCGTGCGGGAGATCTGATCTTGGTCAAGGCCAGCCACGGTTCGCATCTGGAGGAGCTTTTGGAGGTTATATATGAGCGCTTTGGGCGCGAGGCCTGAAGCAATTCTTTTTACCAAAGATGAAAGCGCGGTTTCCGTGTCTTGTTTTACGGCAAAAATTCTGCGCCGAAGAAAAAGTTGACAGAGGAAAGGATGAGTTATCAAAATGAGCGGAATTATGACAGGCGTGGCAGCTGCCATTGCATTTGCGGTAACGGCAGTCGCAGGAAAGTGGGCGGTGCCCTTTCTGCATAAGCTGCACTTTGGGCAAACGATCAAGGAGGTAGGTCCCACCTGGCACAAAAACAAGCAGGGAACGCCTACAATGGGCGGAATCATGTTTATAATCGGTATTGTTTGTGCCATAATAATAGCGGTGCCGATCTTTTATTCCAAGGTCGGCTATGCGCCGATCGAAGGGCTGGAGGGAATTTCGGGAGAAACCGGGCTCCAGCGCGTTCGCCTGTTTGGCGGAATGATCATGGCGCTGGCCTATGCATCGGTCGGCTTTGTTGACGATTATATCAAGGTGGTCAAAAAGCGTAACCTCGGTCTGCGTGCACGCCAGAAAATTCTGCTGCAGCTTATTATCGCCTGCGCTTACCTTGCTTCGCTCTATCTGGCCGGTGAACGCGGAAATACGGTGATCCCTTTTGCAGGCACGGTGAGCCTTGGCTGGTTTTATTGGCCGACGGCGCTGTTTGTGATCCTTGGCACGGTCAACGCGGTTAACCTGACCGATGGAATCGACGGCCTGGCCGGTTCAGTCACGATGTTTGCGTGTATTTTTTTCATGA
>JAHZES010000002.1:0-13226 GCA_019421725.1 Clostridiales bacterium
TCACGGCGCCGACATCGCCGCGCACCATGATGCTCACCAAGCCGGAACCGATTTTTTCGGAACCGACGAGCGTAACGTTTGCGGCCTTTGCCATCGCATCGGCAGCCTCGATTGCGGCGACCAGGCCGCGGGTTTCTACCATTCCTAATGCTTCCATCATGTGAATACTCTCCTTTACGGTATTTTCATTTACGGGAGCTGCAGCCTTTGGCGCAGCCGGTTTTTTGGGAGCAGCCGCGCGGGACGCAGCCGGTTTTCTTGCTTCTGCCATTGCAGACGCCTCCTTGTGGGACTCTTATTTGGGATCCAGATCGTCCGTATAAAGGAATTTGGCTATTTCGGGGTGCGGGCGGGGAATCACCTCGCACAGCTTTACGACCCCGACCTCTGCCGCAGCTTTTTTGCCTGCCTCGGCGGCGGCTTCCACTGCGGAAACCGTTCCGTCGACAACAACCGTGACGAGCCGGCCGCCCAGCCGGCGTTCCACATGGATCAGCCGCACGTCCGCCGCCTTGAGCATTGCGTCAAGTCCGGTGACCGCCGCGGTAAACGCCTGAACCTCCAGCAGGGCGATTGCCTTGTTCGGCAAGTTCTGTTCATTCTGCATCATAAGCTACCGTGCCTTTCGGGCAATTTTGCGTGGAAATCGGTACGGATTATTTCGCAGAGGGGAGCAGCTTTTCCACATCATTGTGCGGGCGCGGGATGACATGAGTAGCGACAACCTCGCCCAGACGACCGGCAGCAGCGCCGCCTGCTTCTACGGCGGCCTTCACGGCGCCGACATCGCCGCGCACCATGATGCTCACCAAGCCGGAACCGATTTTCTCAGAGCCGACCAAAGCGACGTTTGCAGCCTTTGCCATTGCATCGGCGGCCTCGATTGCGGCGACCAGGCCGCGGGTTTCTACCATTCCAAGAGCTTCCATCATAACAATCAATCTCCTTAAAAAAATCTGTAAAATTATTTTTCACTGACCGCCGGAGCTTCCGGAAATCAGCTTAGATCGGACTGGCGTTTTCTCTGGGACCCGAAATTTTATCGTGCCCCAGCGCGTTGAGCTTTGCGAGCTTTTTCGTGTCCTCCTCCTGACGCGTGATTATGTAGGAGGTAATGTACATTTCTCGCGCCTTTGCGGCCTCGATGCCGGCCTGCATGGCGCTTTCCACTTCGGCGACCTCGCCTTCCATTTTTACCACCAGCACAATCGGAACCTCGCACTGTTCCGCATTGGCGGGTTTGTTGCGGTCCAACGCCACAATGGTAACGTTGCCTGCTTTGGCGGCAGCGTCTGCCACAACAACCGAGGTAGTAAAGCCGAACACTTCAATCATTCCAAGCGCTGCCATGGGACCATCCCTTCACGGTTTCGTTAGTAAATTGCGAAAAGGCTCTGCCCAAATTGCGAAAAGGCTCTGCCTTTTAGCAATTGGGGACGTAGCAGACCTTGATGCCCTTCTGCGCAATGTTAACCTCCATGGCCTCATTGAGCTTATCAAGTGGGAAGGAGTGGGTGATCAGCTTCTTGATCGGGATATTCATTTCACGGCACTGCTTCAGGAACGCAATCGTGGTGAGGTAGTCCTGAGCGGTGTAGTCCCAGGAGCCGACCAGATTGATCTCCTTGTTGCAAAGCGCCAGGTGCGGGTTGATAGTGCAGTCGCCGTTGTTGGTGAAAAAGCCCATCTCGCACAGCCCGCCGCCACGGCGAATGTAGCTGTAAACGTCGGCAGCGGCCGCCGGTACGCCGGTGCACTGGTAAGCAAAATCGGCTCCCATTCCGTCGGTAACGGATTTGACGATCGCGATCCGCTTTTCCAACGTATCTGCGCTGGGATCCTTAAAGTTGATGATCGTCTTGCAGCCGATCTCCTTGGCAAGCGCCAGACGGGATTCGGAGCCGTCGACCGCAATGATGTGGTTGATACCCGCAGCACGCAGCACACAGAGCATCATCAAACCGACCGGTCCGCAGCCCTGCAGCAGGACCTTGCTGTTGAACTTGAGCAGCCCGGTGGACTGACCGCGGAGCAACGCGTGAACGCAAACGGTGGCAAGCTCAAGCAGCATTCTTTCCTGAACATCCAGCCCGTTGACGTTAAAATATGTTGCGCCGGTACCGTGGATCAGCAGGTAATCGGAGAACCATCCGTTGAGGTGGTATTCGCTGCTGTCGGGGATCAGGCCGAAGATGCCCTGCTTGTCGCAGAGATTGGTGTTGCCCGGGTGATTGCGGCAGATGCCGCATTCGCCGCACTTTGTTACCGATGTAACGATTTTGTCGCCGACCTTCAGCGGTTTTCCGGCGGTGTCGCATTTGATGTTTTTACCGATCGCAACAACCTCTCCGGTTCCCTCATGGCCGAGCACGATCGGAATATATCCGAACGGGTCGCCCTTCCATTCGTGAACGTCGGTACCGCAGACGCCGCAGCCTTCTACGCGGACGAGGATCTCGTCGTCGCCGACGGGCGGGATCGGGTATTCCTTGACCTCGATCTTGCGAACGTCGGTCAGCATTGCGACATGAGCCGTCTTCGGGATCTCCGTTGACGCCGCTGCCGCTGCCGGAGCAGAGGCCGAAGCGCCCTTCTCGGTCATCTGATCGAGAATCTGGCGGACTACGCTTTCAATCTGACTTGCATTGAATTCCATGATTATGACCATCCCTTTCGTAAGGTCTTCCATCTTTTGAGGGGCAGGGCCCTTCAAAAGCATAACCCCAAGTGAAAATTAAATCAATCCCCCGGCAAAACAGGGGTTGCTTCTTAAATAATGCGGAAGCCGTCCGAAAGCACACAGCGGCGCTTACGGGTAAAGCTGCGGGCAGAGGTCAGCCCTTCGCCGGTGGGTCCGGCGATGGTAAAGGTGGTGTGCCCCTCGCCGCCGAAACCGATTCCCGCGTAGGACGGTGCGTTTTTAACGAAAATGGTCGTTTCGACCGCCTTGGCAAACCGGGAAAGATGATCCACATTTTTTGAGTGCATATGCGCCGTATGACGGTTGCCGTGTTCGGCCTGAACCGCCAGGTCGATCGCTTCCTCAATATCGGCCACGCGGACGATCGGCAGAATCGGCATCATCAGCTCTGTCTGAACGAACGGATGACCGAACGAGGTTTCGCAGATCAGGCAGCGAACCTCGGGGCCAACCTCCAGGCCGATCATTTTTGCAAGAACAGCGGCGTCGCGGCCGACGCACTTGCGGTTGATGATCTTCTTGACGGCGCCGGTTTTGGGATCTGTTTTTTCTACCAGAACCGTTTTGACCAGCGCGTCCACCTGCTGCGGATTCAGCATGTATGCGCCATCCTGAAGCATGTAATGAACCAGCTCGTCGGCAATATTGGAAAACGCAAAAACCTCTTTTTCCGCAATGCAGGGAAGGTTGTTGTCAAAGGTGCAGCCGTCAATAATGTCCTTTGCCGCCTTGCGGATGTCGGCGGTATCGTCCACGATGACCGGCGGATTTCCCGCTCCCGCGCCGATCGCTTTTTTCCCGCTGGAGAGCACCGCGCGCACAACGCCGGGGCCTCCTGTGCAGACGAGCATCCGAATGGCAGGGTCTTTTTCCATCACTGCCGCAGAGTCCATCGTCGGCTTGACCACGGAAGCAACCAGCACCTCGGGGCCGCCCGCCGCAAGGCAGGCTCTGTTAACGAGGTCGACCGCGTAATTGGAGGTCGCAATCGCTCCCGGATGCGGATTGAATACTACGCCGTTGCCCGCCGCGATCATGCCGATCGAATTGCAGATGACCGTTTCGCTCGGGTTGGTGCTCGGCGTAATGGCGCCCACCACGCCGAACGGAGCCATTTCAACAAGCGTCAGGCCGTCGTCGCCGGTCTTTGCCTCGGTGACAATATCCTCGGTACCCGGGGTTTTGTCCGCCACCAGAATATGTTTGAGCTTTTTGTGGTCGGCGCGCCCCATCCCGGTCTCGGCAACGCCAAGCTTGCCCATGATCTCTGCCTCCGCGCGGCAGAGCTTGCGGATCTCTTCGATCATTTTTTCGCGCTCGGCGACCGTCATACCGCGAATCGCTTTGTAGCCTTCGTTGGCAGCCGCGATCGCATCGTGCATATCCTCATAAATGCCGATCAGCTTTCTGCCGTGATACTGCGTGGAATCCCAGTCGGCCTTTGCCGCCTGCTCCAAGCCGCCCATTCCGCTGAGCACCTGCTTAACGATCTGGCCGATCTGTTCTTCGGAAATTTCGTATCCCATGCATGAATCATCCCTTTCTTTGTTTTGCTTTAAGAATCAAACATCTGTTTTGCAACCTGTGCACCGTAGTCCGCAAGGTCGGTGTCCTGCTGCGCAGTGCCGCCGCTTACGCCAAGCCCGCCGATCACCCGGCCGCTCTGCATAATGGGGACTCCGCCGCCAAAAACGACCATGCGGCAATTGGTGTGCTGTATTCCATCCAGCGCGGCGCCCGGCTGTGCCATGCGCCCCAGCTGTTCGGTTGTCATTTTTACCGCGACGGCCGTATAGGCTTTGTCCTGCGAAAGCTGAATGCTCACCAGAAACGCGTCGTCGTCGCGCATCAGCGCGATCAGGTTCCCGCCTTCATCCACAACGGAAACCACCGCCCGCAGACCGGTTTCGCGGCCATGCTGCAAAACCTGCTCGCAAAGCTCCGTGGCGGAGCGAAGGTCAAGCCTTCTCCCTGCGCGTGCTTCGGCTTTTTCCTGTGTCCGCGGCGTCAAGGCAGGATCACCGCCCAAATCGGCCAATCGTGCCAGCGCGTAGATCAGATCGGAAAGGCGGTTGAGCCATTTCAGAGCCGCCGCCGAAACCTGGCCCGTTACGGAATAGGCGACCGCCCGGCGTTCCGCACGGCGGGCAATGGTTCGCGCCTGATCCAGCGCGGCGCCGCCCGGCGTTTTGCCCGGCAGAACAAAACCCGAAAACTCCGGCGTTTCCTTCTGGATGGAGTCGATCACCTTTTCCAGATTGGCTGTCTCTTCCTCGCTGGCAAACGGCTTTCCTCCTGCCAGCTCGCCGCAAAGCCGAATCAGATCGTTCTGCAGTGGTTCTATCAGCGGCGCAGTCTTCGGCGCCGCGCATTTTGCGGCCCCCAGCGCGCTGCCAAGCTCGTCAAGCGTTCCAAGCAGCTCAAAAACGGGGCTGTCCTTAGGAATATTCCGCCGGTTCATCGTGCTGGCGCGGCCTCCGTCGCCTGTTTTTGTATAAAGCTTCATACGTCTCCGCCTCCTTTCTGCAATATTGTAAGCCGAATTCTGCGAAGCGCCCTGTTTTACAAGGGTCAGCTCCCGCAAAGTACGGAATGTCGTTTGGTTTTACTCTGCTTTTTCGCTCATCGCAAGCCCCAGCGCTACGGCGCTGTGCGGAGCGAGCCGGCCGAGCAGATTGGCCCTCCCGGCGGTAATGCGGTAGGGGGCAAGCGCTTCGGCGAGCAGGTCCGGGATCTCAAAATCCTGAGAGCTGCCGCCGACCAGCGCAACCGAGCCGATATTCTGCAGCCGTCCTTCCGGCGCGACGGCCCGCAGCGCCCGCAGCGCATTGACCAGAAAAACCTTGCGCTTGGCCTCGCGGCGCACCAGCGCAATATGGTCGATGGAAAGCCGTTTGGAGGATTTGATCGGGATCAGCGTATCCTCCGCCACAATCACCACCCGGGCAAACAGCTCGGGCGGAAGCGGCTCCGAAACGAACTTGACGCTGCCGTCTTCAAACCGAAGGAACAGCAGCCCTTCTACCTTTGCCAGCGGATATTTCTTAATGGCCTCGGCCAGATCCCTGTCGTGCAGATCCAGCTCCAGGTCGATAATTTTCGTCACCATTTCTCCCGCGCCGGCGTGATGCACCGCGGCGACCCTTTTATCCTCTGTGATCAGCGCCGCGTCGGTCGAACCGCCGCCCAGGTCGAGAATCGCCAGCGGAAGACCCGTACCCGGCGTTGTCAGCGCGCCCTTAAGCGCCATCTCGGCCTCGCGGCCGGCCACACGGACAAAAATTCCCGTCCGGCGGGCGATCTCGTCGGCGATCGCCTGCATCGGCAGCGCGGAGGTCTGCACCATGGCGGCCAACAGCACCACGTTTTCCATGGCGGCTTCCCCGGCAAGCGCTCCTGCAACTCCGACGCTTGAGAACGTATCCACCGCGTGCAGGTCAACGATATGCAGCTGATCGGCCGACTGGTCTGTCAGCTGCGCCATACCGTTTTTGACGCGGGCAACAAGCGCGCCGACATTTGTTCCCGGCTCGCCAAGTACATCGGTGATCTCTCCGACGCTTCCGGCAGCTTTGAGGATCTCCTCCGCGCCGGCGTTGACATCCAACTCCCGAACTCCCTTCGTTCCGCAGACGGTAACGGTCCCAGCGCGGATCTTGCTGACCTGAACGCTTGCGCCCTTTGCCCGCAGCACTACGCCGGAACGGCAGCCGATCAGGCTGCGCGCCACCGGAATGGCGTCGCGCGTCTCCTGTGCGTTGAGGCCGAAGATCCCCGCAATTCCGTAAGGATTGGAAAGCGTCTGAATGCATTTCCCGTTCCCTGCGACCTCCACGGCCGCAGGGATCCCCAACTCTACGCGTTCAATATTCCGCACCTCATCCACGATCGGAATCACACGCGGAAGACGATTTGCGATCAGCACGCCGTCATCGTTGCGGCAGATGGCGGCAACCACGGAAACGCCGTTATTCATCGCCTGCAGCAGAAGCTCCGCGGCACGGTAATAGGGGATCTCCTTCGGAACCACGGCGACCAGCGGCTGCGTTTTGTCGGTCAGCGCGCCAACCGGCGCCGTAACGCCCACCGCAAGCCCCGCACCGCCCGGCGTATCGGGGTTGTGGCCGATCATTGCAGAACCGATGACTCTCGTTTCGCTGATGGTATCCATCGAAAGATCGCTGATCACGGGCGCGGCCTGGTTCAGCCGCACCTGTGCCAGGTCTTCATACATCAGCCCGCCGCGCTGCAGCGCTTCGTCCAGCGCCGCAATGCACCCGGCCACATTTTCCTTTGTTCCCTTGACGCCTGTCGTTGCCGTCATGGCGCCGGAATGATAACGGATCCCGGAATCGGTACGTTCGATAATGACGACTTCCGTCGTGCTGTTGCCGATATCCATACCGGCAATCAAGCGTCCGTTTTCCATTGCGACCCGCCCTTTCATAAAAATTACGCTGCGGAAACCGCCGCTTACTTCAGCAGGATCCCGCGTTTCTGATAGATCTCTGCCGCCTCGCGCACCAGCTTCGCGCAGCGGGCGGCGTTGTATTCGTTTTCCAGTGTATCGGCCATTTCGCACAGCTCCCGATACGTTGCGCGGTTCGGGCGAAGCTTATCATACATCCGGATAACAAGCTCATCCGGCACCTCGGTCATTTCGGCCGCACGGCGAAAATTTTCCGCCACCTGCGGCTTGCCGGCGCTCTCGGCCACTTCGGCCTGTTTCAGCAACATCTGCCGGGAGATGCGGATATCTTTGTTTTCCACCTCTCCGCGCTGAACGGTAGAAAGGTCGATCTGTGACACGGGGCGTCCGTCCGGCGTTTTGACCCAATCGGGATGCTTTTGCAGGATCGGATAATCGGCAGCCGTTGCGGTACCGGTATTATTTTGCAAAGCGGGCGGCGCCTCAACGGAATCCTTCGTCAGCCGATCGACGACCTGCCGGACGAGCTCCTCCATCTCAGACATACCACTTCACCTCCAGTTCCACGGGAGCGGCGCCCTCCACAATATGCTGCGTTTCCTTGATATGCAGGATCGCAGCGCGCGCCTGAAACTTTGGCCGCACCATACAGTCGTTCGTTACTTCGATCGGAACGGGAGACTGTCCCTTTGCATAGCGTGCGGCATTTTTGCCGATATGACGGTAAATTTCCAACGTGATCAGCGGCGCCTGAGGAAACAGCTCCAGATTCGTCAACGGAAAAAGATCCTTTTGGTGGATCACGGTCGTTCCCTTGGACTGAATACCGATGCCGATGCCGCTTCCGCTCAGCTTCGCGGCACGCTGTGCAATAAACGAAACGTCCGAAATGTCACGAAAGCGGACAAACCGCGGGTGAAGCCCTTCTTCCTCGATCCCCGCGGCAATTTCCCGCAGAACGTCGGAATGGGAAAGCCCGTTGATTGTTTCCACCTGTGAAAGCCCGAAGGCCGGCGCAACGCCGATGACCACTTCGTCAGGCGCGGCGCCCGGTTTTGCTTCCTCCAGGTCGCGCACGGTCATGCGCAGCCCGGACTCTCCCGTGCAGCTGCCGCTCTGAGCTCCCGCGGCAGGCTGCGCCTGCGGGGCGGCGGGCATCGGCACAGAGGCGGCCTCCTGCTGACGAAGCGCTTCGATGACCTTTTCGGTCACAAGCTTTACCAGTTCCTGTTCGTTCATCGGAAGTCACCTCCTTATTTAATGCTGTCGCAGTCAAATGCCTGCGGAATATGCTTGACCTTTTCCCATTCCTCGCCGTGCAGCCGGTACCCGGTGCCCGGTCCCTGGTAGGTATTCGGGCTGTTGACGCTGGAAAACACCTGAAAATTTCCATCTAAAACGGCAGCCGTGTGCAGGTAATCGCCCGAAACACGCTGCTTGAGCATATTCAGCACCGCCTCGGCAACGTCGGTAAACCCGGCGTCGGCCAGCGCGCGGACAATGTCCACACCGGAGACCTCTCCGTCCAGAATCCGCTTGGCCGCCTTCAGGTCCTCGTTGACGTCTCTCTGGGCAGAAACATCCTTGCTGCCGTTGGCGAGCACATTCTGCTCCACCTCTTCGTCGGTAACCGGCGGAAAATTCAACGCCGCAAAAATCGCCTGCATCGCCTTTGCCGCCTTGCGGCGAACGGCGAGCACCTGTTCTTCGGTAACGGGGCGCAGGCCGCCGTCCACCTTCAGGTCGCGCTGCAAAACATTGTAATCGTCAAAATCCTCAGCGTCAAAGTTTGAACCGGCGAACATATTATCGTAGTTTGGGGTGGAGCTGTAGCCCGAAAAGATGAAATCGGTACCCGGCAGCATCTGCATCAGCATTCGCGCGGTCCGGCGGATGTCTGAATGCGAGAACGTTTGGTCGTTGCCGGATGCGCACTCCAAACCAAGCGACGCTGCCAGCAAATTTTCGGCCAGCACCTCCCGAATACCGGATGGCACGGAACCGACCAGCCCGATACAGCTGATGGAGCCGTTCTGCGTTCCCTGAACGCCGGCGCCCTTGATGACAAGCAGACAGCGGGCCTCAAGGTAAAGCATGGATTTCTGCTCGGCGTTGCCCATCAGCGCTTCGCTGCCGGAGCCTGAGGTGCAGCGCATTTTCATGCCGCGGGAAGCATATGCCGAAGCAAGGAACGCCTTGCTGTAGGGAGTATCGTCTCCGTCAATAAAAACCTTTTCGGTTCCGTAGACGGAAATCGTCTCGGCGTAAGTCGTCAAGCCCTGCATTCCGAGCTTCAGCTCGGTAGCCTCCTCCACGGCGCACTGCGCCAGCACGCCGGGCCGACCGCACTGACCGCCCACAAGGATCCCGACGGCGCAGAGCGGTGCGTAGCGCGCAATGCCGACGGTCGTCTCCTGCTCGGCAAAGCCGCGCAGAGCCGCTTCGGCCGCGTCGCAGGCGATCTGCACCGGATTGTCCCGCAGGTTCGTCACATGGCACTGGTTTGCCGGGTAGCTGCGCTCGCGTACCTTCTGCATCGCCATCATCATTTCGACGACGTTCATCTGGCGCACGACCTGACTCAGCTTTGCCGGCGTCATGCCGCCCATCAGCCTGGTGATCTCCTTTTTCTCCACATGGATATCCACCAGCTTCCGCGCCATTTCCACCGGGCAGATTGCCATAGCTTCCTCGGCGCTGCCGAGGTCGATTGCGTGGTCTGCGATAAATTCGTCGATAAAATCGAAATCGGCGCGCTTTTTGCCGTCCATCTCAGTAATAACGCCGTTTTCCATTTTGAGCGACGGGGCGGGATCATAGGGCGATTTCATCGCAACAAATCCGGCCTCCGGCCATTCGGTGATGAATCCGTCAAGGTTTACCGCGCGCTTGGAAAGCGCTTCAAACCGTTTGCTTTTAGGCATTGACGGTTCCCCTTTCTGACGTGGTCAAATTATTCTTTTTCAAGCTCGGCAAGCACCAGCTTGGTGATCTGGCTGACAAGGTCGCTGCCCGCCGGAGAAGGCTCCGCCGGGATCTCGCAGCCGTCGGCGCAAAGGGAATTCTGTTTGCATCTGCAGTTTTCTGTACCGAGGTTCGGGCATTTTTTGCAGCCCGGGTGCCGGCCCGGAATCTGCATCTTCTTGCGCAGCTGCATCAGCTTTTCCAGGTCCTCGCAGTCCAGCTCCTGAATATCTCCGATCTGGCTTGCCGTCAGGCAAATCTTTGCGTAATATTCCACTTCATCCATTACGAAGAACGCTTTGGTCAGCGTGTTGCCGACGGCAAGCGCACCGTGGTTCTGCAGCAGGAACGCGTCGTGATTCTGAATGAACGGAGCAAGAGAATCCGGGATCTCCTTGGTGGAGGGTGTCCCGTAATCGCAGACCGGAACGGTGCCGATGGTCAGAATCGCCTCCGGCAGAATGAATTTGTCAAGCGGACGGTTGCAGACGGCAAACGCGGTCGCCGTCGGCGGGTGTGCATGAACCACGGCATTGACATCCGGACGCTCTTTGTAAACGCGCAGATGCATTTTGATCTCGGAGGACGGATTCAGCCGGCCTTCGATCTTGTTGCCGTTGCCGTCGATTTTTATGATCATATCCGGCGTCATATATCCTTTGGAAACGCCGGTCGGGGTGCAGTAAAACTCATTATCGTTTACTTTGACGGAAATATTGCCATCGTTTGCGGCAACGAAGCCCTTGGCATAGATCCGTCTGCCGATCTCACAAATTTCCTTTTTGATTTCATAGGGGGACTGCATCATACATCTTCTCCTTTACGGATTCATTTTATTTTCTGGCAAAAGACTGCGTATCGAGAGCGATCATGTATTCCTCGTCGGTCGGAACCACCCACGTCTGCACACGGGCGCACGGCGCGGAAAGGTTGATCTCTTCCCCGCGGGTCTTGTTCTTCTCGGCGTCAATCGCGATTCCGTAATAATCCATATCCTCGCAGACCAGACGGCGGACGTTCGACTGATTTTCACCGATGCCCGCGGTAAAGACGAGCGCGTCGATGCCGTTCATCTCCGCAATATATCCGCCAATGGTCTTTTTGATGGCGTTGGCGAGCATGTCGAGCGCAAGCTGCGCGCGTTCGTTGCCGTTTGCGGCGGCCTCGGTAATGGTGCGGCAGTCATTCGAAAGACCGGAGATTCCGAGCAGGCCGCTCTTGCGGTTGATCATATCCTCCACTTCCTGCCCGCTCATGCCGCAGGAATTGACCAGATAAGTAAGCACCGTCGGGTCGATGCTGCCGGAGCGCGTTCCCATCGGGATACCCTCCTGTGGGGTAAAGCCCATCGAGGTGTCGATGGCAACGCCGTTTTTCACCGCCGTGATCGAAGAGCCGTTGCCCAGGTGGCAGGTAATGATCTTCAGCTCCTCAAGTGGTCTGCCGAGCAGCTTTGCCGTCCGCGCGGCGACATAGCGGTGAGACGTTCCGTGGAAGCCGTAACGGCGGATCCCCTTTTCGGTGTAAAGCTCATAGGGCAGCGCGTAAATGTAAGCCTTCGGCTCCATATGTGCGTAAAACGCCGTGTCAAACACGCCGACCTGCAGTTTGTCCGGCATCAGATGGCGGCAACCGTTCATACCCTTGATCGCGGGCGGGCCGTGCAGCGGGTTGATCGGAACGATAGACTCCAGATATTTAATGACCTCGTCATCGATCACGACCGACTGCTGGTATTTTCCGCCGTGAGCGATCCGGTGGCCGATTGCATCGATCTCATCGACGCTTGCGATCACGCCAAGCTCCGGATCTGTCAGCAGGCGAATCACTTCAGCCAGCGCTTCGTCGTGCGTGGGAAACGGAACGTTCGCCTTGTAGGGCTCGCAGCCGGGCCGCTTGTGCGTAATGTTTCCTTCGGTGCCGATGCGTTCACAGAGACCTTTTGCAAGCACCTCGCCGGTTTCCATGTTGAAGAGCTGATACTTCAGCGAGGAGCTGCCGGCATTAATAACCAGAATTTTCACAGATAAAATCATCCTTTCAAGAGGTATGAAAACGGTAAATCGGGGCGCGCGCCCTTTCAGGATTGTACCGTAATTTTTAAAAATCGGCCGCAGGCCTCGTCATAGGCTTTGGTGTTCTGCGGTTCGTAATGCTTCGGCTGTTCGCTGGCGGCAATCACGCTGCGCGCCTGCTCCAGCCCGCCCAGCTCGCCCAGCGCGATCAGCTGCACGGCGAGGTTGCCGGCCGCGGTGGCTTCGATCGGCCCCGCAATTACCGGACAGCCGCAGGCGTCGGCCGCCATCTGGCAAAGCAGCCGGTCCTTCGTTCCGCCGCCGATCATATGGATGACACGGTAGCTACGGCCGGTCACCTCTTCAATGGAGCGGCGGGTGCAGCGGTATTTCATCGCAAGGCTTTCGTAAATGCAGCGCATGATCTCGCCGCGGGTCTGCGGGACCTTCTGCCCTGTTTCACGGCAGAATTCCTGCACTCGGCGCGGAAGATTCCCCGGCGGCGCAAAGCGCGCGTCGTCCGGGTCAATAAAACAGGCGAACGGCTTTGCCGCCACAGCCTCCCGCTCCAGGTCGGCGTAGCTGACGTCGGCCCCCTCGCGGATCCACTGCCGGCGGGATTCCTGGATCAGCCAAAGCCCCATGATATTCTTCAAAAAGCGCACCGTCCTGCCGTAACCGCCCTCGTTGGTCAGGTTAAAGCGGCGGCTCGTTTCGTTGATGACCGGCTTTTTCAGCTCGGTACCGAACAGGGACCATGTTCCGCAGCTGATGTAGATAAAATCGCTTTCCTGTGTCGGAACGGCAACGACCGCGGAGGCCGTGTCGTGCGTCGCGACCGCGATCACGGGCACCGCCGGGCACCCCAGCTCTTCACAGATCTCGGGGGAAAGCGTTCCGTAAGCTTCGCCAGGCTCGATCAACTCCGGCAGAGGCGCATCCGGAATTTTCAGCTGCCGCAGCAGTTCCCTTGCCCAGCCGCCCGTTTTGGGGTCAAGCAGCTGTGAGGTGGACGCAACGGTATATTCGGCGCGCTTTGCGCCGGTTAGAAAATAAGCGAAAAGATCCGGCATGAAGAGCAGCGTTTTTGCCCTTGCCAGCGTATCCGCATCGTTTT
>JAHZES010000002.1:13236-28686 GCA_019421725.1 Clostridiales bacterium
CCATCGCCTCCAGCTGCAACAGGGTGTTCAGGCTGATCAGCTGAATGCCGGTGCGGTCGTAAAGCTCCTCGCGCGGAACGGTTTTGAACACTTCGTCCATCATGCCGTCCGTGCGGCTGTCGCGATAATGTACCGGGTTTTTCAGCAAGCGGCCTTCGCCGTCCAGCAGGCCGAAATCGACGCCCCAGGTATCGATGCCGATCGCGTCGAAGCCTCCGGCGTGGACCGCTTTGGTGATCCCCTGCTTGATCTCAAAGAAAAGCCGCAGTACGTCCCAATACAGCGTTCCCCGAACATTTACCGGATCGTTGGAGAAGCGGTGGATCTCTTCAAGCAGCAGCTTGCCTTCGGAATAGGTTCCCAGAATAGCGCGTCCGCTCGAGGCGCCAAAATCAAATGCCAGCAGTCTTTTTCCGCTCAACGAAATCATCTCCTGTGTCGCCTCAGCGCTTGAGCGCGACGGCGGATTCGTATTTTTTCACCTCGTTGAGCCATTCCAATTCCAGGCCGCAGCCGCGGGACTCGCAGTAGTAATCCCAAACAAGCCCGAACGGCTTCGCTTTGAATTCCTGCGTCCACGCCAGGCGGGAGGTCCTGTCTCCGCCGCGCTCCATGCCCTGAATGGTCTCCACCGGCTCCAGCAGCGCCTCCAGCAGCGCCTTGCGGGTGTTGCGCACACCGATCACCCATGCGGCAATGCGGTTGATCGAGGCATCAAAGTAATCTGTCGCAAGATAAACGCGGTTCAGCGTGTTCAGGCGCACCAGCTCGTTCATGATGGCACGGGTCTCGTCGTCATATGCGACAACGTGGTCGCTGTCCCAGCGGACGGGGCGGGAAACATGCAGCAGCAGCTTGGGCTTGAACGCAAGCAATGCGGAAATTTTCGCCGATACCATTTCCGTCGGGTGAAAATGGCCGGTGTCAAGTGTTGGGATCACGTCGCTGCGGCCCATGGAATAGCAAAGGTAGAACTCGTGGGAGCCCACGGTATAGCTTTCGGCGCCAATGCCGAAAACCTTGCTTTCCACCGCGTCCACCACACCGGGCGCCGGCTCGGCAAAAATACGGTCGTAGCTGGCCTTCAGACGCAGGCGCGGCGAAAGAGTATCGACCGGGACCTCCTTGCTGCCATCCGGGATCCAGTGATTGATCACGCATTCACTGCCCGTGCGCTGCGCAAAGTAGGAGCCGATTTTCCTGCAGCGTCTGTCGTGCTCGATCCAGAAATCGCGGATCGCGTCGTCCGCGCTGGAAAGCGTGGCCTCCTCGCTCTTCTGGTGCGAAAAAAACGTCGGGTTAAAATCAAGCCCCCATCCGTGTTCAACGGCCCAGTCCGCCCATTTTGCAAAATGCTCCGGCTCAATTTCGTTCCGGTCTACAAAGGAATCGCTCTCCAGATAGTTTGCGTGAAGATTGACCTTTTTTGCGCCCGGGATAAACCGGAACGCAAGCTCCATGTCTGCGCGGAGCTGCTCCGGCGTCTGCGCCTTGCCCGGGTAATTTCCCGTGGTCTGGATCCCCCCGGTCAGCGCGCCGCCCTTTTTTTCAAACCCTGCAACGTCGTCTCCCTGCCAGCAGTGCACGGAAATCGGCACGGCGTCACACTCTGCAATCGCCCGGTCGACATCCACTCCATAGGAACCATATAGTTCGCGTGCCAGTTCATAACCCTTTTGAACGTTATACATGCGGAAATGCTCCTTTCTGAACAGTTGCTGAAACCTCGTCTGTTGATTTTCTGGCGAAAAAGGCGCAGTTCCGCCTTTTATACATTTTTATTATAATCAGGATCTGCGCGCTTGTCCACCCTTGGCGCTCATTTCGATAAATGAGCACTTGATTTTTTGAAACTAATCAAATATAATCATAAATGAACATTTTGTTGGACAAGGAGGTCGGCCGGAATGCTTCCGTTGGAGCGACAAAACACGATTCTCGAGCTGGTCAGGCAGCGCCGCGCCATTACCGTGGAGGAGCTTTGCCGCCAGCTGTATTCCAGCGGCGCAACGATCCGCCGCGACCTGAAAATGCTGGAACAGAGCGGTCTTCTGCGCCGGACGCACGGCGGCGCCGTTTTTGTGGAGGATGCGGCAAAGGATTCCCCGGCAATGCTTCGCGAGGCGGAAAACCCCGGTCCGAAATCCATCATCGCTCAAAAGGCGCGCGCGCTGATCCGCGACGGTCAGACGCTGTTTTTAGATTCAAGCACGACCGCCTGTCGGCTGGCGGAACGGCTGACCGGCTTCGGGCAGCTCCGCGTAGTGACCAACGGGCTGAAAACCGCCATGATCCTTTCGGAGATCCCGGGGATCCAGGTTTACGCAACCGGCGGGAAGCTGCGTGAAAACGCGCAGTCCTTTGTCGGGACCCAGACCACCGAGGCTATCGCCCGTTTTCACGCGGATCTCGCGTTTTTTTCCTGCCGCGGGATCCACCCCGAGGGCGGGATCACCGATTCCAACGAGGACGAGGCCGACGTAAAAAAAGCGTATTTGCAAAACGCCAGCCGTTCCGTCCTGCTCTGCGATTCCAGCAAGCTGGGGCGGCAGATGTTCTGCCGAGTCGGCCCGATCGCGAGCGTCTGGAAAATCCTTTCCGACATTCCGCTTCCGGCGGAATATCGCCCGGAACAGTACCGCTAACCGACGGAATATTTCGCTTTCCGCGCAAAAGGGCGGCTGCAGATCAATACTGCAGCCGCCCTTTTTGTTGTCTATCCCATCGCCGCGCTCTGCGGCAGAAGCATTCGGCACAGCTCCACACGCGAGCTGATCCCAAGCTTCTGATATCCGTTATAAAGCAGTTTTTTCACCGTTCCCTCTGAAATTTCCATCCGATGGGCGATATAGCGGTTGGGGTATCCCTGCGCCGCCAGTGAAATTGTTTCCTGTTCACGCGGCGTCAGGCTCCCGGTTAGATCCGCGGACTCTTTCCTTACGGCCTTTTTCGAAGGTACGATCGCCACCATCATTCGTTTTTCTCCGTTTTCGCCCAGCGTCGGCAGCACACTGACGTCATAAACGCCGCTGTTGAGCTGCGCCTGCCCCGTGCAGGGCACACCGCTACGGCTGCTTTTCAGCACCGCATCGCTCTGCAGAAGCTCCGCTACCGAGAACCCCTGCCGGAACAGCGCGTCGCAGCTGCGGTTAAATCCCTCCAGAACGGGAGCCGCTCCGGAACACGAAAAGGCCGCCACCGCGTATGAACACTTGCTGAAGTGGGTCTCGTTCAGGCCCGCGCCCGCGCAGCGGTTCAAAAATTCATCTGCCCCGCAGGGCGCCGCCATCAGCAAAAAGAGCCGTCTTCCCTCCTGCTCCACCGGCAGACACAGAATGCGGAGAAAGCGGCGTCCCTCTCCCGCTTCATCGGGCACCATATCATAAAAATACAGGCCCTTGCGCTGCGCCGCACAGGAAACCAGCCTCGTCGAGCGCAGAAAAGACAGCCGGGCAAAGGACTCCCCGGTCACATTTGAAGGAAAACGGTAATACCGTTCCGTGGCCGCATTGCCGGAAATGAGATGAAACGCTCCGCAAGAACCCTGCTCCATAAACATGAATCGACGCCCGGGAACAAAAAAGCCTGCCAGATCGACCGATTTTTCGCTGCAGTAGCGCGAGACAATTTCCTCCGGGCTGCACCGCTGCACGGTCAGGTGCAGAAACGGCGGCGTGTTCTCCAATGTAAATTCCCAAAACGAGGTGCCCTTTTTCTCGTTCAGCTCCGTAAAATACTGCAGCCGCTCCGGCAGGCGGTCCTCCGACAAAAGATCCGTTAAAAAGCGCAGCTTTTTCTGCAGCTGCTTAAAAATATTTTTTCCCTTGCTTTCCGGTCTCATTTGAAATCGTGCAAAAAACGAAGAGGAAGCATCGCAGAGTGAGACCGTTTCCCTCCCTTGAACCAACAGTGAACATTGAAAGCTTTCACGCTCTGTCCCCGTCTCGCTCCGGTACAGGGGACCCGTTGCAAACATACAGTTATCCATGATTTTCTCTCTCCTCGCAAAGTCAGGTTTTGACGGAACCGACACACAAGGTTTTGTATGCGACAAAAAGCCGTATATTCATCCGTAATGCGCCGTTTTTCCTGAAAATGCCGATTTCGTCGGTACGTAAACATTATAGGCTTCCTTTCCCTTTTATACAAGATATAGAGTCCGTGTTTGTGACTGATTTTCACGTTTGCGCGTTAAAAACACATAAAGAAACCCTTTTACACCTCATTGCATACGGCGTGCTTTTCGGGCAAACTCCCGTTTTTTCAGAGAACCGCACTGTAAAACGGGGCTTCAGGCAAAAAAAGACCGCCTTGCGGCGGCCTGCACGGCGCTTTATTCCCCCGGGGAAACCAGCGCCGCGTAAATTTCACCTTTCCGGACCCCGCTTTCGCGGGCGGCGCGTTTGGCCGCCTCCGAAGCAGACATCCCCTGCGCGCAAAGCTCCTTTGCCAGCGCGACCGCATCCTCCGGCGTGGCGCAAAGCCTCTCCGGTTCTTCGGAAGCACCCTCCAGCACCAAAACAAATTCACCGCGCGGTGCCTCAGCGGCAAAACGTTCGCACGCCTCCCCCAGCGTGGTTCGGATCGCCTCCTCGTGCAGCTTGGTCAGCTCGCGTACCAGCGCGATCCTGCGGGACGGACCGAACGTCCGCTCCAGGTCTTTCAGCGTTGCGGCCAGCTTGTGGGGCGCTTCGTAAAACACCATCGTCCGCCGCTCGTCGCGCAGCTGCTCCAGATGATCCCTCCGGCTTTTTTTGGCTGTGGAAAGAAAGCCCTCAAACGTAAAACGGCCGGTAGGCAGCCCGGAAACCGCCAGCGCCGTGATCACCGCGCTCGGGCCGGGCACCGCCGCCACCTCGATCCCCCGGGCGGCACACTGCGCGACCAACAGCTCTCCCGGGTCGCTGATGGCGGGCATTCCGGCGTCGGTTACCAGCGCGCACGTTTCTCCCGCTTCGATCCGGCTGCAGATGATCTCTCCGCGTTCCAGCTTGTTGTGCTCAAAATAGCTGATCATCGGCTTTTTGATGCCGAAATGATTCAGCAGCCGCAGCGTGACGCGGGTGTCCTCGGCGGCAATAAAGTCGCACTCGGCCAGCGTTTGCTGCGCCCGGGGCGACAAATCCCCCAAATTTCCGATCGGCGTTCCGACGACCATCAGTTTTCCCGGCATTTCTTTTCCTCCGTTATTGACACACGATTTTCCGTCCGATCCTCCTCCGGCAGCAGCACAAGCCCTTCTCCGCCGCCTTTTACGGCACAAAGCAAAAAAAGCTTCGGCTCCCGGCGGGCAGAGGTCCGCACAAACTGCAGCCGCTTGGGCGTCAGCCCAGCGCCGCAGAGGGCATGCATAACGCTTGCCAGGCGCTCGATACGGTGGCAAAGGCAAAAACGGCCGCCGTTTTTCAGCAGCCGCGCAGCCGCGGCGCAAAGCACTCCGATCGTCAGGGTCTCCTCCGCGCGGGCAACCCTTCGCGCCGGGTCGGCAGGCGCTCCGCCCGTACCCGTACAAAAATACGGCGGGTTGCACGCGGCAAGGTCAAACGCGCCCGCCTGCAGGACCGGCAGGCGCAGGTCGGCGCACTGCACCACGACTCTGTCGGAAAAACCGTTTTCTTCCACCGCTCTCGCTGCCAGCGCCGCGCCCTCCGCCTGCAGCTCCAGCGCGCTGATCCTTAACTGCGGGCGCTGGGATGCCCACAAAAGAGGGATCACGCCGCAGCCCGTTCCCAGATCGGCCGCGTTCACCGCTCCCGGCGCACAGCTCAGCGCAAAACGCGCCAGCAGCAGCGCGTCCATTCCAAAGGAAAAGGACCCGCTGACCAGCGCAGCCACGCCGTTCCCCAAATCCTCGCGCCGGATCTTTCCGCCGCTCACAGCTTATCGCTGTTGCTGCGCACAAAATTGAGCAGTCTCTGAAGGATCCTCTCCAGAAAATTGCTCAGCGCAAAACGTTCGCGCAGAATAAAATAGCCGGCCGCCAGCGCGCCCACAATCAGCATGGCGATCAGCCCGCGCACAAAGCAGGCCCTCGCCAGTGAGCGGTGGGCCCGTGTTTTTGCAAACAGAAACCCGGCCAGCGCCGAGGCGATCAGCCCCACGCCGGGCAAGTCGTACAGCACCAGCAGCCAGAACGCCGCCGCCGTGCTGAAACCGTTTTTCTGTTTTTGACCCTGCGCCGGAGCAGAGACTTCCGTTTTGGGCTCCGATACCTCTCCCGCGGCGTCTTTTGCGAACTGCTCTCCGCTTTCCGGCGCACTCTGCGGCGATTCCCGAAGCTCCGAAGCCGGCTCGGCCGGCTGCTCTGCCTGCTCCGTCAGGCTGCGTTCCTCTTCTGTCATCGTAAAAACATCCTTTCCAATCGGGACCGTCTTTGGACTGCCGTTCTTTTTTCGTATTCTACTTCATTTTGCGCCGACCGTCAATCTTGCCGCCGGGCACAGAACCTGATATGATAAGTACAGCGGCCATTTTTACACTGCCGCACAAAGGAGGCTAGCCATGAGCGCATTTTGGCTGAAGCTGATCGCGGCCGCGTCCATGCTGACCGACCACATCGGCGCTCTGTTTTTTCCGCAGCTTTCCGTTCTGCGCATCGTGGGGCGCGTTTCGTTCCCACTTTATGCCTTTCTTGCAGCGGAAGGCGCCGCAAATACACGCCGCCCTGCGCGCTATCTTGCCCGGCTGGGTGTTTTTGCGCTGCTTTCGGAGCTGCCGTTTCGGCTGGCGTTTTCCGTCGGATGGGAGTATCCTCTGCCGCAGAACGTGCTTTTTACCCTGCTGGCCGGCGTGGCGTGCTGCCTTGTGTTTTCCTCTCAAAAACCGCTGCCGGCGCTTCTTTTTACGCTTTCAGCCGCCGCTTCGGCCCAATTGGCCGGAACAGATTACGGCGCCTACGGCGTACTTTGCGTCGTCAGCTTTTACCTTCTGCGGCGGGAACGGGCGGGGCAGGGGATCGTCTTTTCACTGCTGACGGCCCTGAACAGCATTTGTGCTCCGGCGCCGCTGCAGGCCTTTGCCGTGCTTGGTCTGGCACCCTGCGCGCTGTACTCCGGCGAACGCGGGCGGGATCTCCGCTGGCTGTTTTATGTGTTTTATCCCGCTCATCTTCTGCTGCTCTGGGGCATCAGAGCCATCGCCTGATCACCCCTGCGCACGGACGATACCGTCGCACCAGTCGTCAAAATCGGGATCGGGCTGCGCCGCCTCCGGGTGGGAAAGCGCGTATTCCACCGATTCCCGCAGCCCGTCCTCCGCGCGCGTCTGCGCACAGAACCCCGGCACCAGCCGTTTGATCTTGCTGTTATCAAACAGCACGGAATTGGATTTATCCCCAAGCAGCGGCCCTTCCTGCGAAGGATCCCGGCGGATCAGCGCATCGCTCGACACATGGCAGAACACCGGCTGCCTGCCGAGCGCGCGGCCGATAGACCGGTAAATCTCGTCCCACGGCAGGCTCTCGTCCGACGTGATATGCACCGCCTCGCCGACCGCGGCGGAGTTTGCCATCAGGCCGGTAAAGCCCTTTGCAAAGTCTCTGCTGTGCGTCAGCGTCCAAAGTGAGGTCCCGTCCCCCGCCACAACGACCGGCTTTCCGCTTAAAATGCGCTGCGCCACCTGCCAGCTGCCGTTTTTGCCGTGCAGCTGCACCGGGATCTTTCGGCAGTCGTAGGTATGGCTCGGCCGCACCACCGTGACCGGGAACCCGGAACGGATAAACGCGTCAAACAGCACGCGTTCACAGGCAATTTTATCGCGCGAATACTGCCAGTAGGGGTTGCAGAGCAGCGTGCTCTCGGTGATCCACGGCGAAGGCATCGGCTTTCGGTACGCAGAGGCCGAACTGATAAAGATATATTGATCCGTTTTTCCGGAAAACAGGCGGACATCCCGCTCGGCCTGATCCGGTGTAAAATTGATAAACTGCGCAACACAGTCGTAATAAGCGCCGTGCAGAGCCTTTCTCATCGCCTCCTCGTCGGCGATATCGCCGGTCAGCTGCTTTACCCCCGGCGGCAAAAGCTCCGGGTGGCTGCCGCGGTTTAGTACGGTAACGTCCCATTCTCCGCTTTGCAGCAGGCGCCGCGTTACCGAAAGGCTGATAACGCCCGTACCGCCGATCATCAACGCTTTTTTCATTTTTGCAGACCTTCTTTCTGTAAAGCCGCATTCAGCAGCTGCGGTTTTCCGTCAGTTTTCTTCGCGGATCACGTCGGCGTTCATATCTGCCGGGGCAAAGCCGACGGGACGGTAAAATTTGCGCTGATCCAAAGACCACAGCTTCTGGCCGAATCCGCCCGGCTCCACCGTACCGAGCGACGCGGTGATCTGGTTAACGGCCGCGTCAAGATTATCGAGCATGGAGAGCACCTCCGCCTCCAGCACCATAGGGCGAACCGCGCAGCCGTATTCCGGGATCCCGTGGTGTGAAAGCAGCATATGCTCCACCAGAATGGCCGTTTCCTCCGGCAGACCAAGCTCCTTTGCGGCGTCGCGCACCAGCATGGCGCCCATGACAAGATGACCGATCAGCTCGCCCTGCATCGTATAGCCCCCGGCGATACCCGTTTCCTCCACCTGCAGCTCGTCAAGCTTGGCAATGTCATGCAGGATCACACCGGTCAGCAGCAGGTCGCGGTTCAAAAATGGGTATACGGTGCAAACCCCTTCGGCAACGCGCGCAATGGACAGCGTGTGGTAAAGCAGGCCGCCGCAAACCGCGTGGTGCAGCTTGACCGCTGCCGGGCAGATCAGCAGGCGCACACGATTCGGCTCCAGAATGTGCGTCACCAGACTTTTCAGCGCGTCGTCGGTAAACGATGCGATGATGCGTTCCAGCTGAGCGAGCATTTCGGCCCCGTCAAACGGGGCGCACGGCACCAACGCGCGCATATCCACGTCGTCTCCGGGCGCAAGCCGGCGGATGCGCTGAATACGGAACTGCTTTTTGTCGTTCCACAGCTCCTCGTTGCCGCGCACCTTGACAATCATCCCCCCCGCGACCCAATCGTGTGCTTCCGGCTTGTAATCCCACAGCTTGGCGGGGATCTCTCCCTCTGCGTTCATAAAAACCATATCCAAATAGCTATCGCCTTTTGCCGAAACCTTTTTGACGGCCGTCTTGATAATAAAATAGCAATCCTTCACCGGAGAGGTCGGCGTTGTGGTCTGTACCATAAGGTTTCCTCAGCCCTTTCTTTTCTATGAATTCAGATCCGGGCAGTAAACCCCGGTCAAAACGGTAAAAAAATGACCCTGAAGCAAAACTCCGTTTTTCGTCAAAAAATTCGTTTCCGCATCAAGGCAGAAGGTTTTCCACATTTTCCACAGAGTTATGCCCAATCACAATGGGGAAAACCCTTAAAACACGCCTTTTTCAGCCAGTCCACGGGTAAAGTCGTATTCCGGCCGGCTGTTTTTCGGAAAGTGGGTCAAGATTTCCCCAATTTCCACAGGGTTTTCAACATTAAAACGCATGGAAACAAAATCCGTCCCCCGCACCTCGCGCAGGCGGTCCAGCAAAAAGAGCGGAACGCTGTTGAGCAGCTCGCTCGCGCCGCCGAAGCAGCGCACCGGGAACGATACCCCCCGGCGATCCTCCAGAAAGCCTTCCTTGTCGCAGTGCGCGCAGTCCCGCCCGTTTTGCAGCGGGCAGCAGCGCATCAGCATCAACGGCAGCCTGCCGTACACAACCACGCCGCGCGGCAGCGCTCCGCCCAACGCGGCGATTTGTGCCAGCGTCAGCTCAATGCTGACCTCGGCGTCCCTCAGGCCAAGCTCCCGCAGCAGCTCCAGCGACTGCGTATTGAACGCATTCAGCCCAAAACCGCCGTGAACCGTCAGCCCTTCCTCTTTTGCAAGCGCGACGGCATTGAGCGTGCCCGCCCAAACGTCGGTAATGCCGAGCGACCTTGCCGCCCTCAGGTGTTCGCGAAAGGCCTCCACACAGCCAAACAGCGCGCGCGGCAGCTCCACGCCAAGGCGAACGCCCTGCCCAAGCAGCTTTTCCAGCTCCTGCGGCGGAGTTCCCGCGCGAAGGTAAACGAGCTCCGCCCGCCGAAGCGTTTCGCGGGCAGCCTGCGCTGCGGGGATCTGCTCCGCCGACGCAAAATGCAGCCGAAGCGCAGCGGATCCCCCTGTCGTTCTCTCTCTTTCTGATGCTGCCGGTTCCCGCAGTAGCTTCGCGGCCTCCTGCGCCGAAAATACCGTCGGCGGTCTTTCGGCGCGCCGGGCAATCAGCCGTGCCGCCGCTTCCCGGCGCATGCGGTTCAGCTCCGCGGCCGGAAGCGAAATCCCCTCCGCCAGCCCGCAGACACAGCTTTGAACAAAAAACGGTGTACCGCCAAGCTTTCCGAGCTGTGCGGCGCAGCGCTCCTCCGAAAGCGCCACGCTCTGCGCCGGCTGCGGCGCCGCCCCGGAAACACAAACGCGGTTCCCGTCGGGATCCTCCGCCGTCAGGCTGCACGCCCGGCCCGGATGCGCCTCGAAAAACAGCCGGACGGGAACGCTTTGGCGTTCCGCGCGGTAAAGCTCGTGAAGCCTCTTCAGCGCCGCCGGAGCCGCCTCCACGTCTTCTCTGCGCCGTGTGCCGAACATTCCGCGCCCCCGCGCACCGTCAAAATAGCCCTGTGTAAAGCCGGAACGCGAAAACACCGCCTGCAGATCCTCTGCAAGCCATGGCGGGACCGGCTCTCCGTCCGCGCTCCGCCTGCAGGCGGCAACGGCGGCGGCAACATATTCCGGACGCTTCATCCGTCCTTCGATTTTTGCCGAACAGACCCCCAGCCCGGCCAGCTCACCCAAGCGCCCGACCAGAGAAAGATCCTTCAGGCTCAGGTCGTACCCCGTGCCCCCGGGCGCGGCAAACGGAAGACGGCACGGCTGCGCGCAAAGGCCCCGGTTGCCGCTGCGGGAACCGAGCACCGCCGAAAACCAGCATTGCCCGGAAACAGACATGCAGAGCGCACCGTGCGCAAAGCATTCCACCTCAAGGCCCGCCGTTCGGGCAACCTCTTCAATTTCGGCCGCGGAGCATTCGCGCGCCAGAACCACCCGGCCGAAGCCCAGCTCCCTACAAAGAGCGGCTCCCTGCGGCGTGTGGATACTCATCTGCGTGCTGGCACTGCGCTTTAACCCCGGCGCACAGCGGGAAAGCACGCGGGAAAGCCCAAGGTCCTGCACGATCAGCGCGTCCACCGGCAGGCTGCAGGCATACTCTGCCAACCGCAGCGCCTCCTCAAGCTCGCCGTCGCTCAGCAGTGTGTTCAGGGCAAGGTAAACCTTCACGCCGCGCGCATGGCAGTAGGCCACCGCATCGGCCAGCTGCCCGCGGTCAAAGTTCTTTGCCGAACCGCGCGCCGAAAAACGCGCCGCGCCCAAGTAAACGGCATCCGCTCCGCAGCGCACCGCCGGCTCCAACGATTCCGGCCCGCCTGCGGGCGCCAGAATTTCCAATCGATTCAAAGGTGTCTTTCCTTTCCCGCGCTCACAGGCGCGAAGGACTGTTTTTCCGTCACTGCGGCGGGTTCTTTTCGGGCTCTTCCCTGTGCAGCGCGTCGAACAGGCTCATAAATTCTCCCGCGGAGATCTCCTTTGGCCGCGTTCCGCTCATTTGCGGGGGGGTCACAGGCGCAACGCTCTCCAGCCGCAGCTGTTCGTTCCCGCCGGATTTTTCCTCCGGCGCGCTCTCTTTATTTTCCTTTGCCTCGCGCGCAGCTTTCGCCGCCTCGCGAAGCTCGTCAAGCTGACGCTGCGTTTTGCGCAGCTCTGCACGCAGCCGCTCCAGCTCTTTGCGTGACTCCTCGGCTTCACTGCGGCAGCGGGCGGAATCCGCAAGGTATTCCTTCATCTGCGCACGCAGATTATCGGCGCTCATAATTGCTTTTGACTCGTCGTCACAGCAGTTCATTGCCGTCAGCACCGCCGCCATGGTGACGGAAACGCAGCTGCTCGCGTTCATCAGCTCCTCCATGCGGCGTTCAACCTCGCGCGCAAGCTCGCGGACATATTCCTCACTTTCGTCGCCGGTGATCACATAATCACTGCCGCAGACGGAAACGCGCACTCTGTTTTTAGACATGCCAAAACCTCCCGAAACGATTTTTTCCGCCGCGGGGCGGAAAAATTCCCGCGGACAAACAACACCACTCTCATAATATATATCTATTATAATCCATTGCAGTAAAATAGAAAAGACCCGCGGCAAAGATTCGCAAATTTCTGTAGCATTCGGCGCGCAAAAGTGGTAAAATAAAAGCGGTATATCCTCTCCAATCGGAGATATCGGTTAAAATTATTATAACTGGAGGTTTTTTTATGAAGCTTGTACTTGCAATTGTCAGCAACGACGACAGCGCCGTCGTTTCGGCCGCGCTCACCCGCGAGGGCTTTTCCGTTACCAAGCTCGCTACGACCGGCGGTTTTCTGATGGCCGGCAATACCACCTTCCTTGTCGGTGTGGAGGACGAAAAGGTGGACGCCGTGATCGACCTGATCAAAAAGCAGAGCAAACGCCGCACACAGATGGTGCCGACCACCTCCTCGTTCGACGTCGGCATGTATTCCACGTTCCCGGTAGAGGTCACCGTCGGCGGCGCGACCATTTTTGTGCTGAACGTGGACCGGTTTGAAAAAGCCTGACGCCGTGAACGCGTCAATGAGATTCCCCGGTTTTTGGGGCAACGAGCCGCTTAAGCAGCAGCTTTCGCAGCTGCTGCGGGAAGACCGGATCCCCCAGGCGATCGTTCTGGAGGGGGAAGCCGGCTGTGGAAAACGCACGCTGGCGCGGCTGATCGCCGCCGCGCTTTGCTGCCGCGCGGCAGGCGAGCGCCCGTGCGGTCATTGCGCCGAATGCAGAAAATCGCTCGGTGAAGGTCACCCCGATATCATTACCGTCTCGGGCGGGGATTCGCCGCGCTCGTTTAAAATCGACACCGTGCGCGAAATGCGCGCCGACGTCAATATCCGTCCCAACGAGGCCGAGCGCAAGATTTACATTTTGGAAAACGCGCACAACATGGGCGAGCCCGCACAGAACGCGCTGCTGAAGATCCTGGAGGAGCCGCCGGCGTACGCCGTGTTCCTTCTGACGTGCGAATCGGCGGGGCAGCTGCTGCCAACGGTGCTTTCCCGCGCGGCAGTTCTGCGGGTAAACACCCTGGACGAGGAAACCGCTATTGCGGCCGCTTTGCCGCTTTGCCCTTCGGCCGGGGAGGACGAGCTTCGCCGCGCCGCACGGGCGTTCGGCGGGAACGTCGGCAGAATGGTCGAGGCGCTTTCCGGCGGGCTTTTAACGCGCGCCGGGACTGTTGCGAACGAAATGCTTGCCTCTCTGCTGAAAAAAGAGGAAACCGCCCTGCTGTGCGCGGCCGCGCCGCTGCTCCGTGACAAGGACCTTTGCCGGGCGGCGCTCGGCCTGTTGGGCAGCTCTCTGCGCGACGGGATCGCCGGGCGGGGCGCACTGCCCGGGCTTAACCCCGGGGAGCTGGTGCGCCTGTGGCAGATCACCCGGGAATGCACCGCCGCAATGGACGGCTACGCCAATCAGGCGCTGCTCGTCACGGTGTTCTGCGCGCGCATGCGCCGGTGCATCGGGCGGTAATGCCGCCGCGTTTCAACAACAGACCCACCGATTAAGGAGGCTTTCATGGCAGAAGTAGTCGGCGTCCGGTTTAAGGACGCAGGAAAGGTATATTATTTCGACCCGGCCGGGATCCGGCTGGAAAAGGGAGATCACGCTATTGTGGAGACCGCACGCGGTATGGAATGCGGCTTTGTCGCCATGGGCAATCGCGACGTTGCGGAGGACGAGATCGTTTTCCCGCTCAAGGCGGTCACACGCAAGGCAACCGGAGCCGACCTGGCCCGGGTGGAGGACAACGCCCGCCGCGAAAAGGAAGCGTTTGCGATCTGCGAAAAAAAGATTGCCGAGCATAAGATGGAAATGAAGCTCGTCGACGTGGAATACACGTTTGACAACAACAAAATTCTGTTTTACTTTACTGCGGACGGGCGCGTCGATTTCCGCGCGCTGGTCAAGGATCTGGCTTCTATTTTCCGTACCCGTATCGAGCTGCGACAGATCGGCGTCCGCGACGAAGCGAAGATGCTCGGCGGACTGGGCGTTTGCGGCAAACCGTTTTGCTGCACGCAGTTTTTGGGCGATTTTCAGCCGGTATCCATTAAAATGGCAAAGGAACAGGGGCTTTCGCTTAACCCCGTTAAAATCAGCGGCACCTGCGGCCGGTTGATGTGCTGCCTGAAGTACGAGCAGAACGTTTACGACGATCTTCTTAAAATTACCCCGCGTGTCGGCGCTCTGGTCAACACGCCGGACGGACGCGGCACGGTGACGGAGGTTTCGCTCCTTGCCGGAACGCTTAAGGTCCGGATGGAAAAGGACCCGGACGCCGCCCCAAAACCGTTTCCGGTTTCCAAAATTAAGGTTTTGCGCAACGGCAAAGCCAAAAACCCGCCGCCAAACGAGGAGAACAGTATTTTCCCGGACGAAGACTGACGCCGGCCTTTGCGCCGCCTTGCCGGGCCGCAAGCCGCATTGTGTGATTCCTTTTCAAAAAATTTACAGCGCCCTCTGCTTCGAATATAACGGCAGCAGAGGGCGCTGTTTTATTGTTTTTTCCGTCTGGTCAGCCCTTCGTTCTCTTCCGGAGCCGTACGGCCACGGCAAGCCCGGCCGCCCGCAGGGCTGCGCCGCAGACGGCAAGCCAAGTATTTACGCTGTCCCACACAGGCGCAAGAACGGACGGCGCAAAGAACGTGCCCGAGCCGTACAACACCCGGTCAATATTTTCGAACAACGAAGACGTGTCTGCTCCCCGTTCCGGCACACCGGCGTAATAAGCCGACGCCGCGCGTTTCAACTCATCCGTACGCACAAAATATCCCGGCAGCGCTTCCACCTGCTCGGGCGTCATCTGCGCCGCCTGTTCCAAGGTCAGGAACGGGCGAGCGAACCGCCACCCCGCGCGATACGCCGGGTGTGTGCAGTCAAAGCCGTAACCTCGTACCGGCTCCCAGCCGGATCCCGCCCCTTCGCCGTGAAAGGAAACGGCAACGGTCTCACCCCGCTTCAGCACCAGCACGGGATCTCTCCCGGCATCAGCATCCCCCTGCGCGGCATAATAAGAAATATCACACGGCAGCTCCATGCGGGAGCCTTCCTCCGTATTCTGCGCCGACGCCGCGGCGCCGGTCCCCCATGAGAACGAGTAGCGGCACACCTGAGTAAAATCGAGCGTTTCCAGCGGAGCGCCGTTTTGATAGACGCTTTCCGCGGCATATTTTTTCTGAACAAATTCGCTCTGCAGCTCACGGTTTTTTTGCCGGGCGGCAAGCGTTTTCGCGCCGCAGCCAAGCAGAAGCGCCGCACCGATAACAATTGCTATTATGGAAACTACTTTATGCTTCTTCATTCTTTCCTCCATTTACGAT
>JAHZES010000002.1:28696-32951 GCA_019421725.1 Clostridiales bacterium
TGCAATCTTGAAACCTATTTCTGTTGCATAGCCTATAGGAGTATAATACATCACAGTATGTGCTGTGCTTCCGCTTTTTGGTCTTGCTGTTACAAGACCCGAAATCTTGTAACTACCATTCACTTTTAAGAAAGCGCAACCACCGCTGTCTCCACCATCAATATAATTATTCGCAACATCTCCTGATACCATCGTTACTTGTGTAAGCCCCCGACATTTTAACGGACTAACACCCAAATCTGACGTTTCATATGTATACACACAACCGGTCTGTCCTACCAACCCATAAGAATATTTTGTCTTGGCCCCATATTTATAGACATACGTTCCTTCTGGTACCGTGGAATATGTACCATTGGCATAGTAAGAAGAGTTCGAAGAAATTTTTACATTTGCTGTAGGCGTATCTCCACTTGTCACTTTTACAATTGCAAAGTCACCATAAGTTTCTATCGGGTTATTGTTGCATTTATTTGCGTAATTAGAGTAGCTAGTCACCCTTTGTCATTGATATATGCACCAGCGAAATCTGCAGGATAAACAAATTGACTATCATCATTTTCAGCAAACGACGAAATTAACTTTTCATATGCGATTAAAGCATCGCTTTGTGCGTCCATTTTGTTTTTAATCTCAGTAGGAATGTGATTTTCCGCATCAGAAAAGACTTCTTGGGTCTCTTCCATGCATTCATAAAAAGTAGGCAAATTCGCCTTTTCGGTAGCATAGGACGTCGTTACCATAAACGAGAGAGTAATTACCGCCACCAAAACCATTGAAATTTTTCTGTACCTTTTTATTTTTGTCATACCTCCTCAAGATTAGACTTTCCTTTTAACTAAATTAAAGCGCCAAGTATATAAATAGTCAATAGTTTTTTCTAAATTATATTTATTTTTGTTTATTTATTATCGTTTAAAATAAAAAACCTGCCGCCCGCAAACGCGGATGACAGGTTTTCGCTTGAAACAGAAACGGGGGAAGAAGCTGCACGGTACGGATCAGCTGAGGATATAAACGTTCATCCTCTTGGAACCGAACCAGCAGCATTGCTGATAATTGTTGTAGTAAAGATCGACCAGGACCGTCCCGGCCATCAGCGTCCCGCCGGTATCTCCCGCTACGGCATAGCCGTAAACAATAGAGCCGTCCGCAGAACAGATATACAGCTTGGTTCCGTAAGGGATCACCTTCGGGTTGACCGCTACCACGCCGTACTGCGCCTTGCGCCCTGTAGAGGTGCCTGCTCCCGGAGCGGCATAATACGCCGTTGCCCTGCCGCTGAGCATGCCTTGATAGCTGACCGGATTCCCCTCGTGGTCGATCAGCGTACCGTCGCTGTTCACCTTGGCGCGCCACGACGCAGAGGCCGGGACAGCCGCGCTGCCCACAGTGCCGGAATTGGTCGCGGTGGAGGTCTGCTTTGCAACGACGACCTTCTGAACCGGTTTTTTAGTACCGACCAGAACGATTTTGTTCAACGGCTCTTTTGTAACCTCGTCGCTGATCACTTCGGTGGAGACCACCTCGCCGTTGATCAGCTTTTCCCGCGTTACAATCGTGCGTTCGCCGGGGATTCCGTACTGATAAATTTTTGTTTTGCCTTTCAGAAGCGTTTTGTCGTCTCTGCGTTCTTCCTGATAGGCGATCTCCTCCACGTCGGTGACCTCGCGGTATTCCACCCGGTCCAGCGTAATCGACATCCCGTCGGTCAGCTCCGAACTCATGGAAACGCTGCAAATGTCCTCGGCTCCGGCCGTAACGCCGGCGGCAGCCAACGCATCCTCAACGCTGCCCTCATAAAGCACAACGTTTCGGGTCTCTCCGTCGGCTTCGACGCTTACCTCAATGGCGCGGTCGACCTCCAGCGTAAGAACATTGCCCTCGGCTGCGGTTTCAATGACGCGGTCGTTTTCCTCCATCGTCACACCGGCCTGTTTGAGGATCTGGTCGTTGTCGGTCTGCATCGTCATCATGGTCACCGTGTTTTCGCCATCCACCACCGTGACCAGCCGCGTCCGCGAAGCAACGGCAAACACAGACGCCGCGCATACGCCGGACAGGAGGATCGCAACCAGAACGCGCACGCGAAGAAAACTCCTCAGCTTCGTTTTGGCATGATCGAAGTGAAACATAATAAACTCCTTAACATCACAATTTTTTGGGGAGGCGCTCCGAGCAAGCGCTCTCAACATGAATATTATTCTTGTGATGACGTCATTATATTCATTTTGCGCTTCGCTGTCAAGAACAAGAGAAAATGGCTTTTTGACAATCTGCACAATTCATGCGTAATTTTGCAACGCAGAAAACGCCGCATATCGTATTTTTTTACCGCATATCGCCCGTTTTCTCATCATTTTCCCTTATTATCCCTTATCACTTTTGGTCGTTTTGCCAGAAAGTAAAAGGTTACATTCCTGTAACCTTTGTATTGAAACGTATATTTATTCATTTCGCTTCTGATTTTTCCATATTTTAACTTCCTCTTTTTACCTTGTCTTCTGTTCCAGCGCACAAGACCGCGTTTTTTACAGTTGGAACACCCCTGCATATTTTTATCAAATATTCATTGGTTTGACGCCGAATTCCCGTATTTCGGCGTGTTACCAGACCTTTTGACGCCTCCTTTTTCAGAACGGACGCCAAAAAAATGATTCAGATTTTTGCAGAAATATTGCGGACATTTCAAATCGCTGTACTATTATTGCTACAAATAAAGACCACCCTGTACGGGTGGTCTTTATTTGTTATTTGCAATAAAAGCCGGCGACCTTCATGTCGGTGTCAAACGTTACATTATATTGTACCTTTTCAACGTTTTCATATTCCGCGATCAGAATGCACACGGCGTAATCCCTGCCGTTTTCCGAAGTGCCCGAAACGGTTTCTCCGGTAAACGTCCGAAACGCGCCGGGCTTTTTCACCCTTTGCTCCACCAGCTCCTGCAGAGCTGCCGCGTCGGCTTCCTTTTTCAAATCGTCGCAAAACCATTCGGCGCAGCCTTCGTAATCGCCGCGGTCTATCATTGCTACAAACTGCTTGCTCCGCTCGATCATTGTTTTTTCGTCAAACGAATCTGCCAGATCGATGTTCAAAAAGCAGCCCGTCAGCAGCAGCGCCGCAAACACCGCCAGCGCCGCCGCGATCCATTTCTTTCTCATGCCATGACCTTTCCGCCGCAGCCTTGCTTATTCTCCGCGGCTCTGCTCCCACCATTTCAGAACAGACTGAATTTTTTCATCCCAGTAATTCCACCGATGGATGCCCGGGGATTCTTCGTACGTAAGGTCGTACCCCAACCGCTGCAGGTGGTCTCTCAGGCGCACATTCTGCGCGTAAAGGCTATCCTCCGTGCCGCACCACTGGTAAAGCCGGGGCATTGGCCCGCTGACTCTGCACTGCTCCGCAAGGTAAAAAACATCGTTCTGGCTCCCCTTTATTTTGGCCGGGTCGCCAAAAACCGTATACCAGTAGTGCGCGTCTCTGAGAGAATTCGTGCGCACCAGCTCGTCAACGTCCAGCGCGCCGGAAAGGCTTGCCGCTGCACAGAACGTCTGCGGTGCGCCGAGCGCCGCTTTAAACGCGCCGTAGCCTCCCATGGAAAGCCCGGCAATAAAGTTGTCCTCCCGTTTGTCGGACATTCCCCGGAAAAACGAACGGCAGACCTGCGGCAACTCCTGCGTCAAATAAGTCCAGTAGCGGCTGCCGTACGCCATATCCGTGTACCAGCCGGCGTGCGTCGTCGGCATAACGACCGCAAGATTCATGTCGCTCACATAACGTTCGATCGACGTTCTGCGCAGCCATATCGTGTGATCGTCGCTTAATCCGTGAAGCAGATAAAGCGTCGGGAATGCTTTTTCGGCCTTCGTCTCCATGCCGATCTGTCCGCTGGTCTGCTGTGGGATGATCACATTCATCTGCACGCTCGTTTCCAGAACATTTGAAAAAAAGTTCACTTGCATCAACGCCATACTAAAATCTTTCCCTTCTTGTTTTTTCGGGCTCTACGAATCTATTATAACGCACTCTTGAGCGCTCCACAAGGGAATTTTAGCGTTCATTTTTTGCTGGCGGGATACAAATATTTTCTCACCGGGAAAGCTTCCGCCAAACGGCCCTATCGGGCTTCTCCCGCGCTTTGCCCAAGCTGCCGCATCACGCGGCGGTAAGCGTAGATCAGGAAAATATCGGCAGCCACCCAAGCCAGCGGGCTTGCAAAGCCGACCACCGAAAACCCGAACCGCGGCAC
>JAHZES010000020.1:0-984 GCA_019421725.1 Clostridiales bacterium
CCATTGTGGATGCCGTCAGCCTGGTGGTCTATTTTCAAATCGCCTGCTCGCTGCTTTCCGGAGTTGGCTGAACACCGGGCATCGTCAGAATTTTCCAAAATAAAGCGTGCCCATTGCTTTGCGCAAAAACCTTGCAGTCCGTTCTCCTTTTCAGGCGAACGGACTGCTGTTTTTTGGAAGCCGCAGGCTTTTACATTCATCTGCTAATAATTTTATTTTTTTACAATATACCATTGATTTTCCGTTTTTGTTGTGATATTATATAACAAAATTTCATTATTCGTCATATAAATATCAATTATAAGTTTCATTTTTTATTTTTCAATAAAGGGGTGGTTCCAATGCAGCTTTTTTGAAAACATATTTTCCGAGTTTCTCCGGGACCTGTCGGTCGGCGCCTGCCTTGGCCGTCTCCCTGCCATCGGCATTTACGCATTATCATTCACTTTTCAGCCCTCTCAACAGATTAACATGATCCGAACTGTAAAAGGGAATTCAGGTGATTTATTAATGAAAAAGACAGTCAGTGTTCTTCTTTGCATTTTATTTTTGCTTTTGTCTGTCGGTTGCAAAAACACTTCTGCCTCCTCAGCACCGATCGACCAGCACAAGCCGCTGATGGAGCAAATCGTTTCCCGAACGGAAAACGGGTACTCTTTTTTAGGGCTTGACTGGGGAATGACGCGGGAGGAAGTCCTGAAAAAGCTTGGAATCTCTCAAGATGACATCGCGCACGAAACAACCGACCGGTTTGCCGTTTCGTTCCATACCGATGAATTGAAAACCGACGGCAGCCTGGAATTTATCTTTGAAAACGGCGGTCTTCAGCTTGGCGTCTGCGTCATTAACGCCGACCCAAGCAACCGGAATACCATTCTGAAATGGGTTTCCGACTCTGCCGAGGCGCTGACGCTGGACTCTTCGTCCTGCGAGGACTGGCTCAGCGGCAAAAACACCCTGCTGACCAGCGACCGAACGCTCGGG
>JAHZES010000020.1:994-5876 GCA_019421725.1 Clostridiales bacterium
CAGGTAAATTTCAATTTCATGGGGCTTTCAGACACTCAGGAATGTCTTGAAATTGACGTATGTCCAAACGGAAAAACCTCTCTGTTGGGGTAAAAGCAGCAAAATACGCCCGCCGTTTCACCTTTTCGGTGTGAAGCAGCGGGCGCTGCTGCGCTATTCGTAAAAACCGGCGGAAAAATACCATCGGTCGCCCGTGTACCCGGGCGCAGGAGAATCCACTCTCGAAAACAGATCCTTATTTGCCCGCAGCAGTGACCTTGCACGGAGCGCCGCCGCGTTCATGCTGCGCCAATCGAGCTTTTCAAGCTCTTTGTACCTCACGTGCAGCAAATATTTTGCGCTGCGTGCGGTGTTGATCTCTCCGCTCTGCGCCAGAGCCAGCAAATACGGCACCGACTCGTCACCCAGACCCTCGAACAGCGCAATATCCGCCTGTTGAGACGGAGCCGCCCTGTGGCGTTCCGCGTTTACCCTTGCGATCATTGCATCCGGAACGGAAAAATTCAGCGCCAGAAACATCACCGCCGCAGCGGCCACCACCGCGCGTTCAATCTGCAGCCTTTTGCAGAAACGGCCCGCCAACAGAACGGAAAACACAACCGTGAGCAGCAGCATGAACCAGGAGGTATAAACACGCAGCGGTGTCAGCCCGTATGCATTGATATACATCATCATTTTGGAAAAAGCGGAAGCGATCAGCGTCAACGTCAGCGCAGTCAGCAGCGAAACGCTCGCCTTGACCGCTGTGCTGTCGCTGCACCTGGAATAGATGGCGGCCAGCACCAGGAGCAGATTGATTGCCGCAACCGCAGTCAGTTCAAAAAAGCCCCTGCGCGCATATGCCGAATAAACGGTATCCGTCGGCAAGCGGCCCCATACGGCGGAAAACAGGTAATTGAATTGGATCGCCAGAAAGCAGAGATAGATCACGCAGCAAACTACGATCACCGTAACGGCGACGGTGGAATCCAGCGGAAAGCCTTTGCGGCGTTCCTCCTGCGGTTCCGGCTTCGCGCAGCCCCTACGGCGCGCCGTGTAAAGGGCCGAAAAAATAAAGATCGCCAAAATGCATCCAATCAGCAAATCGGCAAAGACCCGCCATGTCGTTTGCCCAATGCCGCCAACTACGCTGACTACTGCGGTCTCAAACGCCTGATCGGCCGAAACCAGCAGCAGCAAAACCACTGCTGCAACCGGTACCGAAGCTGCAACGCCGAGCAGAACCTTGCGCCATTCCGTCTCCTTTTCTATTTTTTTGCGGGAAGCTATCGTGCGAAAAACAGCGTCCGCACTGACACACGGCGCGCAAATCGCGCTCTGCAATACATCGCGGAAAAAGCCTTTGCCGCCGCGGCCAAACATGGCTCCAATATGCAGCGAAAGAAAAAGATAAACGCCAATCAGGTTCAGAACCGAGAGCGTTCGGTTGGAAAACAGACCGATGCAGCACAACAGCAGCACCGTTACTGCCCCGAACGGCCACCCGGCAGAGAGCCGAAAGCGTGCATCCTGTGCGCCGTACCAGATCGCCGCGCCGTAAAACGCTGCGGTGAGCAGAATGACAGAAAAGCCGGGTTGTCTGGGTAAAAACAGCAGCTCGCGCACCAAAACTCCCAGCGCGACCGCCAGAAAAACCAAAAGGCACTCCTTCCGGTCGGCTTCGAACTGCGGCCTCGGCTTTGGAACCGGCGGCGCCCAGGGGTAGTTTGTCTGGTACTCCTGCGCGCGCGGAATCCGGTCTGCAGCGGCCACCTGCTGCTGTTTGTCTGCGCCCGGTGCAGCCTGCTCCGCACCGGACGCAGGGCCTACAGAACTGTTTGAAAAATTGTCATTCATCGGAACCACCCTTTCAATTGTGACTATCAAAGGCAGAAGCATTTTCGTCCTGGTTCCTATTATATCCGAATATTATCGAAAGTCAACCTTATTTTATTGTTTTTCAATAAATTTATTTAAAGAAACAAAAAAAGACGGCCCCTCCCTCGAGAGACCGTTCAATAACTTTTGGTCAATAAAAGCTTACACATAATACGGGTTCGGTTTTGCCAGAATTGTAAAAAAATCAATCACTGCACCAATTAAAAACAACCCTCCGGTGAAAAAGTAAAGGATTCCCATTCCAATTTTCCCCTCGTAAAACTTGTGTCCGCCAAAAAAGCCAAGCAATAGAATATCCTTCAGGGGTGGCAAAATGTATATTCCTATGCTGGATGCCGTTAAGGTCGGAAAGGTGATCGCCTATTTCAGGCAGCAGAAGGGGATGTCTCAGGAGGTTTTGAGCGGCTTGGCCGACATCGGCAGAAGTCATCTGAGCGCAATTGAGCGAGGAGAAAGGAAGCCCACTCTGGAAACGCTCTACAGAATCTGCTGCGCTCTTGGGGTAAAAATGAGCACTGTTATTCTCCGGCTGGAAGAAGAGCTGGAAAACTAAAGCAATCCCCCGCCTTCAACGGCGGGGGATTGCTTTTGAGCATAAACCTTCAACAGACTTCCAAATGATTCAGATCCGTATTTGCTTCATGACCTTATCCCAACGCTCCTTAAAATCGGCAGTTGAAACATCCGGCACAAAACCTGCCCTCAAATAACTCTTGATAGCGGGAATACGTGCATCATCGGTGGTAAGGCTGGCAGTTTTCATGTTTTGTGCTTTTAACGTGTACAGGCATATCTCGTTCAGTATCGTACCAAACCCTTTTCCACGGCTATCGGGATGGCAAACAACCATGTGAATATAACCGTCGGCTTTTTCATAATCGCAAATCACCGTTGCGGTTGCCACGGCCCTCCCGTTTTCTAAAAGAAAAAAGCATTTGTCCGGCTGATAATGCGGCCAATGAACCATGATTTTTTCGTAGTAAGACTCATCCTCGCGCTTGGAGGAAAGCCCATATTGAACCAGATCCAGCCATATGTTCTTGGCGTCGTTAAGTTCCGTGAAATTGACCACCTGCAGGCCGGACGGCAAAACGGGCTCCTTAGCGGGTATCCCGTCATTCGTCCATAGCATTCTGAGCTGCTGCATAATAACCTCTCATCATTTTCGCCTTACGATAATAAATCGTTCCGGTTTTGAAAATCTGAATCGAATATTGGTCCGCAGAATATCCGTCTGTAATTTAAAACGGCCTTTCCGTCTGCATCATTTTTTCAGCAACGGCTTCATCTGTTCAAGCGTCGTTTCAAATTCCGCCACGGTATCGAGGATCGGCTGCGGGGACGCCATATCCACGCCGGCAAGCTTCAGCAGCTCAATGGGATGCAGGCTGCTTCCGCCGCAGAGGAACTTGCGGTAGTCGGCCACGGCCGGTGCGCCAAGGGTCAGGATCCGGTGTGCGATCGCGGTGGAAGCCGCAATGCCGGTTGCATACTGATACACATAGAACGCGCGGTAAAAATGCGGAATTCTTGACCATTCGGCCGTCAGCTCTTCGTCAACGGTAAAACCGGGCCCGTAATAAAGCTGGTTCAGCTTTCCGTGCAGCTCGTTGAGCGCAGACGGCACCAACGGTTTTCCTTCCTCCACCAGGCGGTGCGTTTCGTTTTCAAAATCGGCAAACATCGTCTGGCGGTAAAAGGTAGAGCGCAGGTCGTTGAGCTTTTTGTCCAACAGCAGCGCCCGCTCATCATCGCTTTGCGCATGCTGCAGCAAATAAGCGCTGAGCAGCTGCTCGTTCAGCGTGGACGCGACCTCTGCACAGAAGAGGCTGTAGCCGGAATAAATAAACGGCTGACTGTGCGTTGAAAACCATGTGTGCATCGAATGGCCCAGCTCATGCGCCAGCGTAAACACGTCGTTAAGCGTCCCCGTAAAATTGAGCAGCACATACGGCAGCGATGTGTAGGAGCCGGTGGAATAAGCGCCCGTCTGTTTGTTTTTGGCCGGATACACGTCGATCCAGCGCTCGTCAAACGCGCGCTGCACCAATGCGGTGTAGTCCTCCCCCAGCACAGCCGTTGCACGGAGCACCATCTGCTGCGCTTCCTCATAGGTGTATTTGCGGTCGATCTCCTTCACCATTGGCACAAACAGGTCATAAAAGTGCACGTCCGGCAGACCGAGAACCTGACGGCGCAGCTCGACATATTCACACATCGGCTTTGTGTTGGCGCGGGCAGTGGCGATCAGATTGTCATACACGGCTTCCGGAATAAAGTTTTCCGCCATCGACATGGCGCGGGCAGTGGCGTAATGACGGCTTTTGGCCGTGAATACATCATTTTTTACCGAGCCGTAATAACAGCTGGTGATCGTGTTGCCGTGCTTTTTGTACGTTCCCAGCAGCGCTTTAAAATAGGCGGCGCGAAAATCTCTGTCCGGGCTGGTCAGCGCAACGCCGTAATTGGCCTCGTTGGCTTCAAAATCGCTTCCGTCCGGAGCCTTGACCACCGGATATTCCACGTCGTTCACCATCAGATCCTCATATACGCGTACAAAGGAGCCGCCGATATCGTTCATACGCACCATCAGCGTTTCCTGCTCGTCGGGCAGAATATGCTCCTTACGGGCAAAGAAATCCTCGGCAAACGACGCATACCGTTTCAGCTCCGGCTTTTCGGCGCAATAGCGGTCATAATCCTCCTGCGAATACTGCATCAGCTCCGGCGCAAGGAACGAAAGCTTTTCTCCGACCCCTGTGGCCGCATTGCGAAAGGTTTCGTTCAGCTCCTTGGCCGCCGTGTCAGACATATCCTGATCGAAATTGGAATTGGAAAAAACGCCGAGATCGTCGAAGCCCTCTTCCATTTTTTCATAAAGAGCGGCCGTTTTGCAAAGCTCCTCCGCCGAGGCTGCCGCATGGCCCTTTTGCGCCGCCAGCTCATCGGCCAGCGCGAGCATCTGCTGCAGCTTGGCGTGCCACGCCTCGTCTGTGGGGAACAT
>JAHZES010000020.1:5886-14915 GCA_019421725.1 Clostridiales bacterium
GCATTGCGTTATCCATTCAAAAACCATCCTTTCATCTGATGTGGTATTTTGCTTTATCATTATATCTGCTTCCGCGGCATTTTACAAGCCCGCAGCGGCGCAGAAGTCAGGCCGAAAGATCGATAAATCTCCTGACCAAAAAGGAATCCTCCTCCTCTGCCGGGCTGTAATACAGATACCCGTCGCCAACGGTGATTTCCTGCTGGCTTTCCGGGAACGTGATCACTCTGCGGGTACGGTTTTTTACCGAAAAAACAACAAGCTGGTGATTGCTCTGCAAATCGTTCACTGCAAAATTTTCCCCACACGGCAACAGCCTGCAAGACCTTGTGTCCACGTTTCGCATAACGGCAAACACAGAGTCCGCTTCCGTCTCTATATCGCAAAGCCACAGCTGTTTGCTGTCACAGTAAATCAAATTCCGTTCGCCGCACAATACAAAGGTGACAGGCGTGCTTGCCAACGCTATTTTCTTTTTCTCTTCTCCAGTTTTCAGGTCAATTACGGTCAGTTCGCCGGTCTGCCCGCTCTTTGGAAGGCCGGGCAGCAAAAGCAGATCTCCGTAAACCAGCTGCTGATTTCGATAAAGGCTTAAAAAATCCTTTTCCAGCTCAAAGCTTCGCTGCTGCAGCGTATCGGCATCCAATACAAAAAGCTGTTCGTCGGCGCTCCAACAGAAATAATGCTCTCCCGACGGCATAAACAGCGGATCGTAATACTGTGACGCATCCTCTACCCGGTACAGCACCTGCGAGGTTCCTTCCTCGGGGCACGCAGTCATGATCCGGGCTGCTCCGTCCTCTGCTGCGATCCAAAAGGCACGGCTGCCGGACGCACAGAAATTGTGGACCCACTCCTGTTCCCAGCTGCACGAAAGCCTTGAGGTAAAAATCTCTCCACCTTCGATCTCCGTGCTCATAACATCCAGTGCGGTTTCGTCTGCCGTCATCCAGAACAGGCGGCGGTCTGTAAGGCACACCAGCCTGAACGGGTCTTCCCTTGCGTCGTCGCTTTCTGCAACAGTCCTTACCTCCCGGGTCTCGGAGCTGACCAGAATCAGGGTCTGCCTGTGCCGATATCCCGACTCCCTGTTCGAGTCCTTCACCGCAGACTCCAGAATACAGGCAAACCACCGGCCGTTGCTGCAAAGCACGTTGCAGTATGACAGCTCCGCACTTCCTTCGGGAAGCTGCCCGCACACTTGTTTAAAATCAAGGATCTTTCCCAGAGCGCCCGCCTCCTCCATGCGCGGTCCCGCCGGAACGGCTATCCCGTCGCTTTCCGATTGCTGCAAGGAAGAAGGGTTTGGCTGCTGCGTTCCGCAGGCCGAAAAACAACACAGCTGTACCGCCAGAAAAAACGCCCACACCGCCCTGATACCTGAACGTTTCATATTAAAGCTCTCCTTTTGCCCCGATTGCTGAAAAATCTAACATAAGAATACCGTATTTTGCTTTGTTTGTAAAGAGCAACTGTCTTTTTCTCTGTTGCCAATGCATCATTTTTTCATGCCATGCGCCCAAAAAAACATATATTTTTCTCATTCTGTATGTTATGATAAGAGCAGATGATTTTCGCGCCATATTCGGCACGTCACCTGATTGAAGAAAGGATGAATCCAAAGTGCTTGTAAAGAACTTTTTTGAAGATCCGGATATTCTGCATGTCGGCGCCCGGGCGCCGCGCGCCTATTACATCCCGTACGCCTCTGAAAAAGCGGCGAAGAGCGCCGTTCCCACAAAGCGCCACCACTCCGAACGCTTTTTCAGCCTTTGCGGCAGCTGGCAGTTCCGCTTTTACGAAAACGTACGCACCCTGCACGACAGCTTTTGGGAGCCGGATTTTTCGCGCAGCGGCTTTGCCGAGGTCACGGTGCCTGCCGTGTGGCAGAACTACGGCGTCGACCGCCATCAGTACACCAACATTAATTATCCGTTCCCTTACGACCCGCCCTTTGTCCCGGCGCAGAATCCGTGCGGCGCTTACCTGCGTGATTTTACCTTCTCCCCGCAGGAAAACCGCCGCTATCTGCTGAATCTGGAGGGGGTCGATTCCGCCTTTTACCTCTGGCTCAACGGCGCCTTCGTCGGCTACAGTCAGGTGCCGCATTCCACCAGCGAATTCGACGTTACGGCATTGCTGCGCAGCGGCTCCAATACCCTGGCCGTGCTTGTGCTCAAATGGTGCGACGGTTCTTATTTTGAAGACCAGGACAAGCTTCGCATGAGCGGCATTTTCCGTGAGCTTTACCTGTTGGAACGCCCGCGCGACGCAGTGGAAGATATTACGCTGCAGACGCCGCTTGCGGCAGACGGCAGCGCCGAAATTGACGTTTCGTTCACGTTTTCCGGCAATGAGATCCCGGTGGAAGGCGTGCTGCTTGCTCCCGACGGGACCGAGCTTGAACGCCGGACGGCTTCGGGCTCTTCGATCCGCTTTTCGCTGCCGCAGCCGGTATTGTGGAACGCGGAGCAGCCCATGCTTTACAAGCTGCTGCTCGTTTGTCCCGAAGAAACCATCCCGCTGCGCGTCGGTATCCGCAGCATCGCCGTCCATGACGCAGTCGTTCTGCTCAATGGGCAGAAGATCAAATTTCGCGGCGTCAACCGGCACGACAGCTCCCCCGTTAACGGCTCCGCAGTAACTCTGGCGGAAATGAAGCGCGACCTGGAGCTGATGAAGCTGCATAATATCAATGCCATTCGCACCTCGCATTACCCGAATGCGCCGGTGTTTTACGAGCTCTGCGACGAAATGGGCTTTTACGTGATCGACGAAGGCGACCAGGAATGCCACGGCGTCTGTACGCAGAGCGGCGACTATGAGTGCGGTACATACGGGCTGCTCGCCAATGACCCGCGATTCGCCAAAACGGTGCTTGACCGGGTGCAGCGGCTGGTGGAGCGCGACAAAAACCGCACCTGTGTCGTCATCTGGAGCATGGGCAACGAATCCGGATACGGTGAAAACTTTGCCGCCGCGCTGCGTTGGACAAAGCAGAAGGATCCCACCCGTCTGACGCACTACGAAAGCTGCCGCTATCCTGCCGCCGACTATCAGCCCGACTATTCTCCCATCGATCTGCACAGCCGTATGTACGCCTCCGTACAGGAAATGATCGATTACTGCGAAAGCGGTCCGGACAAACCGTTTATTCAATGCGAATATGTCCACGCCATGGGCAACGGCCCCGGCGATATTGAAGACTATTACCAGGTGATCCAAAAGTATGACACCGCCTGCGGCGGCTTCGTCTGGGAGTGGTGCGACCATGCGGTCTACGCCGGGATCACAAAGGAGAACAAGCCGGTTTACCGCTACGGCGGCGATTCCGGCGAGTTTCCGCACGACGGCAACTTCTGCATGGACGGTCTTGTCTACCCGGACCGTACGCCGCATACCGGGCTGAACGAATTCAAAAACGTGCAGCGGCCGCTCCGCGCCTCGTTCGACCGGGAAAACCGCACGCTGACACTGCACAACATTATGGATTTTACCGACGCTTCCTCCTTTGCACGGATCCGCTGGGTATTGGAGCGCGACGGCGAAACAGTGCAGCAGGGCAAGCTTTCCTCCCGCAGCCTGCAGATCCCGCCGCACCAAAGCCGCAGCTTTGTGCTGCCGCTGCGGCTTCTGCAGAACGGCCGCTGCATCCTCCGGGTGGAAACGCTGCAAAGCCGTCCGAACGGTGTGCTTCCTGCAGGACACCTTCTGGGCACAGACTTCTTTGGCGTTTCTGCCGCGGGCGCGGAAAATCTCCGCCTGCGTCAGCTGCGCGGCGTTTCCCGCGCGTCAAAGCCCGCAGAATTTACGGCAGACGACGAACGGATCGTCATTACCGGGAACAGCTTCCGTTATGAATTTGACTGCCTGACCGGCGTGTTCTCTTCCATGACGGCGGACAACCGTCCGTTGATCACCCGTCCGATGGAATACAACATCTGGCGCGCACCGACCGATAACGACCGCTATATTCGCGCCAAATGGCAGGAGCTCGGCTACGACCGTGTTCTTTCCCGCGCATATTCCCCGTCCTGCGCTGCCGAGGGCTGCGACGTTGTGATCCGCAGCGAGGTTTCTCTTGCGGCAGTCTCCCGTTGCCGCAGCCTGACGCTGCAGACGGAGTGGCGCGTTTCTCCGGACGGATCCGTCACCGCAAATCTGAACGGAACGCGCAGCGGAAGACTGCCGTTCCTGCCGCGTTTCGGCCTCCGGCTGTTTTTACCGAAGGAAGCCTCCTCCTGTGAATATTTCGGCTTTGGTCCCGGCGAAAGCTACTGCGACAAGCACCGCGCCTCGTTCCCCGGCAAATTCATTTCCGACTGTTCCGCCATGCACGAGGATTACATTCGTCCGCAGGAAAATTCCAGCCATTTCGGCTGTGAATATGTTCTGGCCGGCAACCGCCTGCTCGCTTGGGCCGATACGCCGTTCAGCTTTAACTTTTCCCGCTTTACACAGGAAGAACTGACGGCAAAAGCGCATAACTACGAATTGCTCCCCAGCAAAAGCAACATTCTCTGCCTCGATTATAAAATGAGCGGCGTCGGTTCCAACAGCTGCGGACCGGAGCTGTTGGAGCAATACCGACTGGATGAAACGGCGTTTTCCTTTACTCTGCATCTCAAACCGGTAAAATAAAAAACGATCCCTTTTCCCAAAACAACGCAAAAAGCGCTCCGAAATCTGCATGTTGCTCAAGGCAGATTCCGGAGCGCTTTGTTTGTATGTTCAGCGACCGGCGCGGCGCAAAAGAGATCCGTGCATGGATTACGACAGCAGCTCGCGCAGCAGACCGAACCCTCCTCCGATTGCAAGCGCCGTTGCCGGAAGCTGCGCACGGTTGCTGTTTTGAAGCTCTCTCAATAAAAACAGGAAAACCAGCAGGATGGAGTCGTACATGAACAGGAAGGTACGGTCGGCAGACGCCCAGATCGTCGGAGAAAACGACATGGCCATCCGGGACGCAAAGCCCAGAAGAACAACCGCACAGCAAAGCAGCGCAAGCTTCTTTTCAGCAAACGCAAACCACAAGGCCGCCAAAACCGAAAGCGCCGCAGCCAATAGGACGACATCCGGTATAAAGTCCGCAAATACCGCCTTTTTGTCAATCGGCAGCGTCCCGTAATTCGTAAGTGTCTGCGTGATTTCGTAAACCCCGGGGAATACCCTCTGCGTGACGTCTCCCAAAATTCCGAAGCCCAAGGCCAACACCAGCGGAATCGCCGCCGCGGCGCGGGCAAAAATCCGGGTGCAGCGCATCCAGACCGCGCAGCACAGGCACACGGCAAATACGCAGAACAACACGTTCGGCCGGAAAACAAAATGAAACAGGGTAGAGGAATAACCTATTTCCAGTTTGCGCGGCAGCGACAGAAAATCGTAATCCGGAAACCACTTTCCGACCTCTTCCGCTTTGCGCACAAAATTTCCCGGGCAGGTAAACGTGAAGGCTAAGGCCGCAGCTCCCGCGGCCAGACGAAAAACAATCCATCGCCTTCCCCGCAGCTTTATACCCTTCCCCCTGCGCGGCAGCCACCAGAACAGATAGCCCGTAAGCAGCACATCCATACCAAACATAACAGCAAGCGACTGCTCCATATTCAGCGCCAAAAGCAGCGCGGCCGAAGAAGACGCGTACCAGTACCACGGCACCGTTTCCCCCTTTAAAATTGCACGGACAGGCGTCATGGAATACAACGCACACGCCGCAGGCCAAATGTAATTGAGTGTGGTCGCAATCCATCCCGCGCTGTGGTAAAGGGAAAACGGGATCAAAAAAAATCCGAGAAAACATTCGACGGCTGTTAACAGTCTCCTTTCGCGGCCAAAAACGATCCGTTCCAACGACCATACGGTCAAAAGCATCATCAGCGAATCGAGAAATCTCCAAAGAACCTCATGTTTTACCAGCGTAAAAAGGCACGCCTCCAGCAACAGGCGGGAAGACCACTTCAGGTATCGCCGCTTTAGCAGCGGGAGCAGGGAGATTTCCCGAATGGTTTTTAAAAATCCCACATCGTCGCCGGTCTGCATCGTAAAGAGAAAATGCAGCAGCAGAAAAAACAGAAAAAACATTCCGTACAACAGAAAACGCCGGTATTTTCGAGCCATATCCCGAAGCCTGATAACCCCAATTCTCACTTTCATTACCTCACAGTCACATTTTCATTTTTCCGCTCACCACGGCCTGACTTGCCCGACGAGCTCGCTGACGGAAGCAACACCCTCGCTGCGGCAAAACTCCTCCAGCCCCTCGACGATGCGGACCGGAGCATAAGGATCGCTGAAAATCGCCGTTCCCACCTGAATGGCGGAAGCGCCGGCAAGCATCATTTCAGCGGCGTCCTGCCACGTTGCAATGCCGCCGAGACCGACCACCGGGATCTTGACCCGGGAAGCCGCCTGCCACACCATCCGCACCGCGACGGGAAACACCGCCGGGCCGGACATTCCTCCTGTATTGTTGTGCAGTACAGGGCGGCGCGTTTTGAGATCGATCCGCATTCCCGTCAGCGTGTTGATCAGCGAGATCGCATCCGCACCGGCCGCCTCGGCAGCCGCCGCGATCTCTCCTATATCCGCCACATTCGGCGAAAGCTTGACCATCAGCGGCTTGCCGCAGCTTTTGCGCACCGCCGCAGTAATGCGTTCCACATTTTCGCATCGGGTACCGAACGCAACGCCGCCCTCCTTTACATTCGGACAGGAGATGTTCAGCTCAATCATATCGATCGCGGAATCGGAAAGGAGCCTTGCCATTTCGCAGTAGTCCTCCACGCAGCTGCCCGCAATATTGGCGATCACCGCCGTTCCCTGTTCCCGCAGCCACGGCAGATCCTCACGCAGGAATGCTTCCACGCCCGGATTCTGCAGCCCGACGGAATTCAGAATTCCGCAAGGCGTCTCCGCGATCCGCGGCGGCGGGTTACCGGAGCGCGGCTTGAGCGTCAAGCCCTTTGTAGAAACTCCTCCCAGTCTGGAAAGGGGATAAAACTCGCTGTATTCCCGGCCGAAGCCAAAGGTTCCGGAAGCCGTAATAACCGGGTTTTTCATTTTCACCCCGGCAATTTCAACGGAAAGCAGACTCATTCCCAATCCACCTCCTCTGCACGGAATACGGGGCCGTCCTTGCAAACATGCGAATATCCGCCCATTGCGTCTGCGCGCTTTGTTTTGCAGGCGCAAACCAGACAGGCGCCTACGCCGCATCCCATGCGTTCCTCCAGCGAAACCTGACAGGCCGTTTCCGCCTTTGCCGCAAGGGCCGCGACGCGTTTCAGCATTGCCGTCGGACCGCAGGCAAAAACCTCCTGCACATCATCCTCCGCAAGCGCCTGCTCCAGCCGGGCGGTAACAAAGCCCTTTTCGCCCAGTGAGCCGTCATCCGTCAGCAGCGAAACGCGGCAGCCGGCCTGTTCAAAATCCCGCTGCAGAATCGCCGCCGAAGCGCTGCGAAAGCCCAGAATCACCTCGGCGTTCGCACCGAAGCGCCGCGCGGCGGCCAGCAGCGGCGGCACGCCGATTCCACCGCCGACAAACACGACCCTGCGGCTCGTGTCGCCCAGCGAAAAGCCGTGGCCGAGCGGCCCGAGCAGATCGAGCGTTTCCCCCTCCCGGACACCGGCCATCCAGCGCGTGCCTTCGCCGCGAACCTGAAAGACCAGCCGCAGGTTTTTCTCTTCTGCATTCACATCGCAGATCGAGATCGGCCGGCGAAGTGTTTTGCCCGGCACCATCACATGGACAAACTGTCCCGGCGCCGCTTTTGCGGCCATTTCTCCGGCCTCCACCGTTAAATCAAATGTGGTCGCCGCGATCTCGCGCATCGAAATTACACGGCACTGTGCCGTATCGTATGATTTCATCCCGTATTCTCCTTTCGGGCGCAGCCGTTCGGAATCTTTTTCTTCCTCCTCAGTCGTTCGCCGTTCTGCCGTCAGAGCGGCAGCAGAATCGCGCCGATCTCCTCAAGAATTGCGTCGCGCATCCGGACGGCTTCTCTTCTGGCAGCTGCGGCAAAATCTTTGGGGTCGCAGCCCTCCTTCTGATAGGCATACAGAATGGCCCGGGAAGAATTGACCACCGCGCCGAGCCCGTTTTTATCAAACCCGCCGGCAACGTCCTTTGCGCCGCCGCCCTGAGCGCCGTAGCCCGGCACCAGGAAAAAGGTATGCGGCAGCTCCTTTCTCAACTCGGCAAGCTGTTCGGGGTAAGTTGCTCCCACTACCGCGCCGACGCCGGAATAACCGTGCCGTCCCGGAAGTTTGCTGCCCCATTCCTCGCAGAAACCGCCCATCTCACGCATCACGCTGCAGCCCCCTGCAAATTCGCGGTCCTGCAGTTCTCCGGAAGAAGGATTGGACGTTTTGACAAGCACAAAAATCCCCTTATCTTCTTTTTCACAGACTTCAAGCAGCGGGGTGATCCCGTCGCTGCCGAGGTATCCGTTGACCGTCAGCGCATCGCCCCCGAACGCGGTGAGCTCGTTTTCACCAACGCGTGTCTTACCGAGGTGCGCCGCAGCATAAGCGCCCATGGTCGTGCCAATATCATTGCGCTTGCCGTCGATAATAACAAACATTCCTTTTTTGTGTGCATAACGGATCGTCTCGCTCAGCGCCTGCATTCCCTGCCAGCCGTACATCTCGTAATATGCGCACTGCGGCTTGACTGCCGGCACAATATCACACAACGCGTCGATCAGGCTTTTATTGAATTCCAGAATGGCGGCGGCGGCACCCTCCAGCGTTTCTCCGTACGCGCCGAACGCCCGGCTGCGCAGCGGCTCCGGAATAGATTCCAGCTTGGGATCCAGCCCGAGCACCGTCGGATTCTGTTTTTGTACGATCCGCATCATCAATCGATCAAGAGACATAAATGCGACATCCTTTCTGTCTTACTTTCTTTTTCATTCTACACGATTTTGCAGCCCTCTTCAAGAAATCCCGGCCTCATTTTGCAAAAAAAGGCCGTTCGGCAAGCCGAACGACCTAAATTTAATCTTTTTTCCTGTTTTCCTGTTCCTT
>JAHZES010000020.1:14925-17230 GCA_019421725.1 Clostridiales bacterium
CTGTCCTCGCTCTCCACGTCGTCCGGATTGGGCGGCAGCGGGGTTTTTTCGATCAGGATTTCGGAAATACGCCGATCCTCTACCTCTTCAACCGTAAAGGTAACGTTTTCAAATGTAACGACCGGATGCTCGCCCGGCTGCGGGATCCTGCCAAGGCGTTCCATCAGGAACCCGGCTATCGTATCGTAATCTCCCTCCGGCAGCGAAACGCCGATCAGATCGGATACCTCATCCAGCGCGGTGGCGCCGTCAACGGTAAAGGAGTTTTCGCTCAGCTGCGAGATCTCTTCTTCCTCGTTATCGTATTCGTCCTGCATATTGCCCACGATGCCCTCCAGAAGATCCTCCATTGTAATGATCCCGCTGGTGCCGCCGTATTCGTCGCACACCACCGCCATCTGCAGACGTTTAGCAGTCAGCTCGGTAAAGAGTTCGCTGCACTTTTTGCTTTCCGGTACAAAATAAGCCGGCCGCATAATATCCGTCAGCGCCACTGTTTCCGCATTCTGATTGCCGACATAGCGCAGCAGGTCCTTCACGTAAAGGATTCCGCGGATATCGTCAAAATCCTCATGATAGACCGGGATCCGGGAATGGCCGTCTTCCAGCGCCATTCTTACCACGTCGGAAACGGAACCGGTGTCTTCCACGGCCGTCATTTCGGTTCGGTGAGTCATCAGCTCGCTGACGGTACGGTCATCAAAGTCAAAAATATTAGAGATCATATCTTTGGTCGTTTCTTCGAAAACACCGTTTTCCTCGCCGGCGTCTACCATCATCAGAATTTCTTCCTCTGTAACGGTCTCCTCACCGGCATTCGGGTCAAACCCGAGCAGCTTTATGACAAAATTAGTGGAAAGCGAAAGAAACCAGATGAACGGCTTGAAAACCGTTGCCACAAAGCGCAGAACGTCAACCGCTTTGAGCGAAAGCTGTTCGGCGCGCTGCATGGCGATCTTTTTCGGAACCAGTTCGCCAAGCACCAGCGAAAAATAAGACAGAATCAGTGTAACGAGCACCGTTGCAATATTCTGCACCGCTCCCGCGGAAAACGGCAGGAACGAAAGCGCCTGTGCCAGCGGCTGCGAAAAGCTTTGCGCGGCCGATGCGGACGAAAGAAACCCGGCAAGCGTAACGCCTACCTGAATCGTCGCCAGAAAATCGCTCGTGTTTTTTTTCAGCTTAAGCAATTTTTTGGCCTGTTTGTGGCCTTCTTCCGCCATTTTTTTGATTTTTGTGTCATTGAGGGAAATGATCGCGATTTCTGACGCGGCAAAGAACGCGTTGAGCAAAATCAGCAGGATCAATACCAGCAGCTGCAGCAGCACGTTGGAACCGCTTGCCTCGGTTCCTCCGGTCAGTGGAATGGAAGCTCCTCTGAGGAGCGCAAGCAAAGGGGCGCCGTCCGGTTCAGGCGACATGGGAACTGTTCTCCTTTCAAAATAAAAACATATTTTTGCGGGTCGCGCAAAAACGGCCCGCCGATGCAGACTGCGTTTGCCACAGAAGTCAAAGCACCGCATTATAAATTTATTTAATATAATAAGGGAAATCGGAACGATTGTCAAATCAAAAAAATCCGCGCTGCAGGCCAGCACGTTATCTGCGGCGGCGCGTTGGGGCAGCCACAGTCCCGGAAAGCCGTTTTGCGGGCAAAATCCGCCTTTTTTGCCTGTTTTTCGGTTTTGCCCTTTTCAAAACTTCTGCCCCACTCTGCCGCTGCCAGAATTTTTTCGTTTTCTTTCGCGTTTTGTTTACAGAATGTTCTTTACAGCCGGGGGGAAAGATGCTAAAATTACAATAAGCGTGCATTGCGCAGTTTTCGCTGCCCAAATGCACGAGGTTGAATTGCGATCCTAATTAAAGGAGGACTATAGTCATCATGGCAAGAAAAATGAAAACCATGGACGGCAACAACGCTGCGGCGTACGTATCGTATGCGTTCACCGAGGTTGCGGGTATCTACCCGATCACGCCGTCCAGCCCGATGGCCGACCATGTCGACCAGTGGGCCGCGCAGGGCAAGAAGAACATCTTCGGTACGCCCGTCAACGTCGTCGAGATGGAGTCCGAGGCCGGTGCCGCCGGTACGGTCCACGGCTCGCTCGGCGCCGGTGCTCTGACCACGACCTACACGGCGTCCCAGGGCCTGCTGCTCATGATCCCGAACATGTACAAGATCGCGGGCGAGGGCCTGCCGGGCGTCTTCCACGTGTCCGCCCGCTGCGTCGCCTCCCACGCGCTCAACATCTTCGGCGATCACTCCGACGTCATGGCCTGCCGCCAGACCGGCTTCGCCATGCTC
>JAHZES010000201.1 GCA_019421725.1 Clostridiales bacterium
GGTACGGCTGCGGCAGCTTTGCTGCTGATAGCAGCGCTGATCCTGTATTACGACGCGTTTTTCAAAAAGCACCGAAATTACTTTTTATATGATCCTCCGACGCGAAAGACAAAGGAGCCGCAGCAATTAAAATATGCAGATGTTGAAAGCCGTTTAAAAGCGCTGTATGCACAGGTGCTGCCGAACACGCATCCGGGCGCAGAGGTGATTCTGAAAAAGCCGTATCGCTATCGTGTGGCGCCGCTGTTCCCGCCGCTGCTGGATCTGTTTACACTGCATGAAATGATGGAGCATTCTTCGGACGATGTCTGGAACGATTTTATTTCAATGCCGCAGTCGGATTTTGATTTGATGCGGAAAATTCTGACTGAAGATGGAGTTCCCGTATTGGCGGAGCGTATGCCGCAGCTGCGGGAGGCGCTGCAGACGGGCGATGTCCACGCGGCCCAGAGCTTTTTTGTCGGAAAGAAAAAAAGCGTGGAAACGGCGTTGCTGCGCAGGATCCAGAAGGATATCGGCCGTTTTTAATGTTGTGATAAGATAATAAGATGCAAAAATAAAAAGCTGTTGTCATCGAATTGCGGTGACAACAGCTTTTTGTTGAAGAGACGAACGATCAGAGGGATTTTACCAGAGCATCAATGCAGTTTTTGCAGATGTTCTTGCCTTTGTAGAGAACAACGTTGTCGTCCTCATTGCAGAAAATGCAAGCGGGCTGATACTTTTTCAGAACGATTTTGTCGTCGTCAACAAAGATCTCAAGCGAGGAATCGTCGGTGATGTTCATCGTCTTGCGGAGCTCGATCGGGAGAACGATACGGCCGACCGCGTCAATCTTTCTGACAATACCAATGGATTTCATAAAAACATCTTCCTTTCAAAAATAAATGCAGTCATATATTTGACGTGCATAAGCACGGCAAAATATCGTAAAAAGGGCATACCGAATGCGGTAACGCATAATAATGGAACAAAAGAAGGGAGTGGCCGCGGTATGATGAATTATGTTTGGGCAGGCATTATGCTGCTCAGCATTGTATGTGCAATGGCGACCGGTCGGGTCAACGAAATTTCCGCCGCAATGTTTGCCGGTGCAGGCGAAGCAGTTACCCTGGTAATTGCATTGGCCGGGGCAATGTGCCTGTGGGGCGGATTGATGCGAATTGCGGACTGCGCAGGCTTAACCAAAAAGCTTGCAAAATCTTTTTCGCCTTTTCTTCGCTTGCTGTTTCCTTCTCTGGAGCCGGAAAGCGAGGCTGCACAGGCGATCAGCATGAATCTTTCCGCCAACTTGCTCGGTATGGGCAACGCGGCTACTCCGTTCGGGATTGCGGCCATGAAGGAACTCGCAAAGCGCTCTCCTTATCCGGAAGTTGCTACAGACGAAATGATTACATTCGTTGTGATGAACACGGCGTCGGTTCAGCTGATACCGGCGACCGTTGCCATGCTGCGCTCTGCAGCCGGAAGTACGGCGCCGTTTGAACTGATGCCGGCTATCTGGATCACATCGTTTTTCTCTCTCTTTGTCGGAATTCTGGCTGCCCGCTTGCTGGGCGGGTTCACACAAATGCCGCCGATGCGGCAACGGAGGAATCCGGCGTGAAAGAGATCAGTGCATGGGCCGTGCCGGTGGTTGTTGCGTTTATTCTGATTTATGGTCTGATCCGGCGCGTGCCGGTATTCAGCGAATTTGTTGCGGGAGCCGGGGAGGGAGCAAAAAACAGCATCGAAATCTTGCCGTCCCTGATCGGTCTGATTACTGCGGTCACCATGCTGCGTGCGTCCGGTGCAATTGAGTTGCTGGAGCAGGCCGTCGGTCCGACGGCGGCACGGCTCGGCATACCGCAAGAAATATTTCCAATGGTTCTGCTGCGCCCGGTTTCGGGAAGCGGTTCGATCGCCCTGCTGGAAAACCTGTTGAAAACTTACGGCCCCGACAGTTTGCCCGGAAGAATAGCATCTGTTATGGCGGCATCGACCGAAACAACATTTTATACCATTGCCGTTTACTTTGGAGCGGTGCGCGTTAAAAAAACGAGATACGCTCTCCCGGCGGCCTTGACAGCCGATTGCGCCTGCACGGTCATCTCCATTTTGACCGTGCACCTTTTATTCCAATAATAGAACAGCAATGTGAATATTATGTGAAAAACGGGTGACGAAAACTAACAAATCACCCCTTTTTCTTTAATTTATCCCTTCATATTGTAACGCATTTGCAGAGCTATAATATGAACAATATTATAATAAATAATTAATAAACAATTAATAAACTAATAAATAATTATGAACTGCAAAGCAGGAGTACCTGAGAAAGTGAAAGGAGTAAAATAATGAAACGAACGGTAGCAGATCTGCACACGGGAGAAAATGGAGTAGTTTCCTTTTTGACAGGCGATTCGATGATGATGCGGCGAATGATCGACCTTGGAATTGTAGAAGGAGCAGTTGTCACCGTAAAAAAGGCGGCGCCGTTCGGCGGACCGTTAGAAATTGAAGTAAAGGGCTCCCGGTTAGGAATTCGACGGGAGCAGGCGAAAAAAATTATACTGCAGGAGAGATAGCGTGCAGGGAGGGTGGCGTTTGCGTTTTTCCAAACACAAGGAACAGGTTTGGGCATTGACAGGAAATCCGAATTGTGGGAAGACAACGCTTTTTAATCGCATTACCGGCTCAGCAGAGGCGGTAGGCAATTTTGCGGGAGCAACAGTTGAACAGCGTGCGGCGCGGCTGAAATCCGATGGGACAGTTTGCGTGGTGGACCTTCCCGGAACGTATTCGCTGGTTCCGTATTCTCCGGAAGAGGAGGTTACACGCAATTTTGTGACCAGGCAGAAGCCGGACCTGATATTGAACGTTGCAGATGCAACCAATCTGGAACGCAGCCTTTACCTGACCACACAGCTGCAGGAGACAGGCAGACCGGTTGTTTTGGCGTTGAATATGGAGGATGAGCTTGCTCAGATCGGCAGAACAGTTGATTTTGAAAAGCTTTCCCGCAAGCTTCAGCTGCCGGTATTCCCGGTTTCCGCGGCAACCGGGAACGGAATAAGGGAGCTGCTGCAGGGCTGCCGCACCGAGGCGATGCGTTCGGAGCTGCAGCGGCAGGAAATACGGCTGGGCGAAGCCCCGGTGTCGCCGTCTGGCGTTATGCGTGCAGCTCTGCGGCGTTATCGGC
>JAHZES010000202.1 GCA_019421725.1 Clostridiales bacterium
GCTTCCTGCAACCGCCATCATCAGCTACACGATCCCGGCGCATGTGGATTCCGTCCTGTACAAGACCGACTGTTTCGCCGGGGAAAGCGATATTCTTCTCTGCATCAGCGGCGCGGCGGAAGGATATGATCTCTCCCCATTCAAGAAAAACAGCAAATTTGTCATGGAAATTTCCGTTCCTCATCCGGACACCGTCGAAGCCAGCCTGGAATCGGCCTATAGCGTTTCTTCCCTCAAAAGCTTTTATCTGACGAACCAGAACGTTTTGCTTTCGATGCAGGATATCCCCGGCGCGTTTGAGGATTATACCGGCTGGAATATCGACGCTTTCCGCCGGGAGCTGAAAAAGAAGCTTTCGTGAAATACGTCAATCAATGATGAAACCCGTGTGGGGGCAGGCCGCCTCCGCACGGGTTTGTTTTTTTCTGCTGCCGGGCAGCGGCAGGCGCTATTACTCCGCAGCGGCCGCGGGCAGCTTTTCCGCCGGTTCCGGAACGGCCGCAGGCTCTGCCGCCCGCTCGTTCTGCCGCGCGTTTGCCAACATCAGTTTGATGCGGTTTTCCTGATTGATCTTTGTTGCTCCCGCATCATAGTCGACGGCAACAATGTTGACGCCGGGATTTTTTTCTTTGATCTGCTTCATCATGCCTTTGCCGACGATATGATTTGGCAGGCAGCCGAACGGCTGGGTACAAACGATATTTTTGCCGTTTTCATGTGCAAGCTCCAGCATTTCGGCGGTCAGCAGCCACCCCTCCCCCATTTTAGCCCCGATGCCGACATAGCCCTTCGCCAGGCTTCGTGTAATTTCAAACGGGATCATCGGGCGAAAGACGCCCTGCTCTTCAATGAGATCGATGATGTCCTGCTGCTTTTTCAGCAAAAAGCGGTACGCTGCCCCAACCACCTTTGCTTTAAGCGCACCGGTTCCGTAAAGCTCGTGGTCGGCAATGGAATTATATACGCAGTAAAGGCAAAAATCGAGCAGACCGGGCACCACCGGTTCGCAGCCCTCCGAAAGCAGAAACTGCTCCAGGTCGTTGTTGCCGAGCGGAGAAAATTTAACAAAAATCTCCCCCACGATCCCCACGCGCAGCTTTTCTTCGTTCCGGCGGGGCAGCGCGGCAAAATCGCGCAAAATCGCACGGTAATTTTCCTTTACCCTGCGGTACTGTACCATACCGCGCCCCTTCATCTGCTCCAGCAGACGCATTGTCCATTCATCGGTCAGCTTCGCCGTGGAACCCGGCAGCGCTTCATACGGACGGCACTGGTTCTGCAGCAGCATCAGCAAATCTCCGTACAGCACCGCGTAAACCATACGGTCAAGCATGGAAAGCGTCAGCTTAAAGCCCGGATTTTTTTCCAGACTGTTAAAATTGAGCGATATGACGGGAACATATCCATAGCCGGCTTTTTTCAGCGCTTTCCGCAGCAGAAAAATGTAATTTGAGGCGCGGCACCCGCCCCCTGTCTGAGTGATCATAAGCGCAACCCTGTGCGGATCGTAGCCGCCGGTCTCGATCGCATTGATCATCTGCCCAATCACAAGCAGCGCCGGGTAACAGGTGTCGTTATGTACATAACGAAGCCCGCAGTCGATCACCTGCTGCCCCGAGTTCTCCAGCAGCACTGCGTTCAAGCCGTAGGAACGAAAGATTCCGACCAGCATTTTGAAATGTGTCGGCAGCATGGTCGGCACCAGGACCGTATATTCCTTTTTCATTTCTTCCGTAAAAATAACGCGGGATTCTTCATCCATTGGGAACCCTCCGTTCTTCCAGTGCCTCCAGCAGGCTTCGCACGCGAATTTTCACCGCGCCGAGATTGGTAATTTCGTCGATCTTGATCTGCGTATACAGGCGGCCGTGTTTTTCCAAAATTGCCCGTACTTCATCGGTCGTGATGGCGTCCACTCCGCAGCCAAAGGAAACCAGCTGGACCAGCTCACAGTTTTCGTGTTCGGCAACAAATTCTGCCGCACGGTAAAGCCTTGAATGGTAAGTCCACTGGTTCAGCACGCCGACCTTCGGCGTATGCGCCAGAGGGCTTACGCTGTCCTCTGTTACAACGACCAGCCCTAACGACGCAATCAATTTATCGATCCCATGGTTAATTTCAGGGTCGACATGATACGGCCGCCCCGCCAAAACGATCACGCGCTTTTGATTGCGGCTTGCATAATCAAGCGCCTCGCGGCCACGCTGCACAATCTCCGCCTGCCATTCGCCGTATTTTTCGTACCCCGCCCGGACCGCCGCCCGAACCTGCTTTTGAGTAAAGCCGCCGAATTCATTCTGCAGCATTCGGAACAGCTCGCGGGTAAGCTGTTTTTCGTTATTGATATTCAGATACGGATAAAGGAACCTCGTTTTCTGCAGGTCCTCGTCGTTGGCGTGCAGCAGCTCGGAATAGTAGGCGACAACCGGGCAATTGTAATGATTATCGCTTTCCCTTTCATCAAAATTATACGTCAGGCACGGGTAAAAGATCGCGTCCACCTGCTGCTCCAGCAGCGTCTGAATGTGCCCGTGCATCAGTTTTGCCGGGTAACAGACCGTGTCTGACGGAATAGTATACTGCCCTTTTGCGTAAAGCGCACGGGAGGAATCGCCCGAAAGCCTGACTGTAAAACCCAGCTCGGTAAAAATCGTGTACCAAAACGGCGCCAGCTCGATCATTCCCAACGCCTGCGGCAGGCCGAGAGTTCCCCGCGGCCCTGGAATCGGCTTCAACGAATTCAACCGCTTTTGCTTGAATTCATAAAGGTTGGGCAGGCTGCTTTTCAAAACGCTGCCGGCACCCTTTTCGCACTTGTTGCCCGAGATCAGCCTTTCGCTGTCGCGAAAGGTGTTGACCGTCAGCGGGCAACGATTGGTACATCCCTTGCAGGTGACCGCCTTTGCCGTATGGGTAAAGTGCTCCAGTTCATCAAGAGAAAGCAGCGTCGACTGCTCCGTGGGAACAGTCGCTGCATAAAGCGCCGCTCCAAACGCACCCATCAGCCCGGCGATCGCTGGCCGAACCACATTTCTACCGATCTCGCGTTCAAAGCTGCGCAGCACCGCGTCGTTCAGAAAGGTTCCGCCCTGCACCACAATTTCACGGCCCAGCTCATCGGCCGAGGTGGCCCGGATCACCTTATACAGCGCATTGCGCACAACGCTCA
>JAHZES010000203.1 GCA_019421725.1 Clostridiales bacterium
AACCAAAAAACCGATCCTCCTCAAGCGCGGACTTTCCAGCACGATCGAAGAGCTTCTGATGAGCGCAGAATATATCATGGCAGGCGGCAACGATAATGTGATCCTCTGCGAACGCGGCATTCGTACCTTTGAGACCAGCATGCGCAATACGCTCGATATCTCCGCGGTACCGATGCTGAAAAAGAAATCCCATCTGCCCGTCATCGTCGATCCCAGCCACGCCGCCGGGATCCCGTGGATGGTAGAGCCTCTCGCAATGGCTGCGCTGGCGGCCGGAGCCGACGGGCTGATGATCGAGGTTCACAACGATCCCAGCCATGCGCTTTCGGACGGCGCTCAGTCCCTGACGCCGGATCAGTTTGACCATGTTGCACACCATGTATTTGCCGCGCGCGACGCATTGAACCATTTGGTCTATTGAACCCCGCAAACCGGATAAAATTCACACAAATACTCGTTAGAAAAGGAGCCTTCGCCGTGTTTGATACCATTGCAATTGTCGGTCTGGGGCTGATCGGCGGTTCTCTTGCCAAAACCATTCGCGCCAGGACCCGCTGCCGGGTCATCGGAATCGACAGCGATCCCCTGGTAACGGAAAAAGCGCTGCTCAACCGTGCCATCGACGCCGTGGCGACCGATCAGGCCCTTGCAGAAGCCGATCTGGTGTTTCTTTGCCTGTATCCCGCCGCAGCTGTAAGCTTTGCCGCAGAACACGGCGCGCTTCTGAAGGGTTCTCTCGTCTGCGACGTTTCCGGGATCAAGCGCTGGATCTGTGCCAGAATGCCCGGAATCGCCGCAAAAAACGGATTTACGTTCATCGGCGTTCATCCTATGGCCGGCAAGGAGCACAACGGTTTCGATGCGTCGGATTCCGCCCTGTTTCAGGGCGCCAGCTTTATCACGGTTCCCTGCGGCGCGCCGGAAACGCTTTTGAACACGCTGGAACGGTTTGCGGTCCAACTTGGCTTTGGCCGCTGCGTGCGCACAACTCCGGAAGAGCACGACCGCATGATTGCGTTCACTTCACAGCTGCCCCACGTTTTGGCTTGCGCTTATGTGCAAAGCCCATGCTGCCCGAAACACAACGGTTTTTCCGCCGGCAGCTACCGCGATGTTTCCCGTGTGGCACGCATCAACGAAACACTGTGGACCGAGCTTTTTCTGGAAAACCGCGAACCGCTCTGCAATGAGCTGGATCTGCTGATTGAAAACATCAGCGCCATCCGCGACGCCACAAAAAGCGGAGATTCGGAAACGCTTCGTGCGCTGCTGCGAAAAAGCCGCGAAATCAAAGAGAAGCTTGGGGAATAAGCCTCAGGGCAGCAATCGCGGGAGCAAATTTTTCCGTGTCGGAATCAACGGGCCGCAAGCCGTGGATTCCGCACACGGAACGGCAGAAAGGTATGATAATATGATGGAATCAAAAATTTCTGTGCGCGCAGGGCGCGGCTACGAAATTCTAATCGGCCGCGGCATTCGGAATTCCGCCGCGGAACTTATTCTTCCCCTGTTTCCGAACGCGGAGCGCGTCTGCGTCGTCAGCGACAGCAACGTTGCGCCTCTTTACGCCGAAGCGCTGCTTGATTCGCTGCACCGGGTGGGGTTGAGCGCTTCCCTCTTTACATTCCCCGCCGGAGAACAGAGCAAAACGCTTTCCACTGTCGGACAGATGTATGCACACTTTGCCGCTCACCGGCTGACCCGCACCGATTTTGCCGTTGCGCTCGGCGGCGGCGTAACGGGTGATCTTTGCGGCTTTGCGGCGGCAACGTATCTGCGCGGCATTGATTTTGTGCAGATGCCCACTTCGCTGCTGGCTCAGGTGGATTCCTCCGTGGGCGGAAAAACCGGCGTCGACCTGCCGGAGGGAAAAAACCTGGTGGGCGCGTTCTGGCAGCCAAGGCTGGTGCTGATCGATCCGGATGCACTGCAGACGCTCTCCCCCCTGTTTTATTCCGACGGTATGGCGGAAATTATCAAGACCGCCTGCATCAAGGATGCCGCGCTTTTTGAACGGCTGAACCGGAAAGATCCCCCGCCGATCGAGAAAACGATTGCCGATTGCATTGCCATCAAAGCCGGCGTTGTAGAACGCGACGAGCGTGAAGCCGGAGAACGGACGCTGCTGAATTTCGGACATACCGTCGGCCATGCGCTGGAAAAACTGCACGGTTACCAAGGTCTGACGCACGGTCATGCCGTCGCCGTCGGCATGGCGCAGCTGACCGCCGCCGCCGAACGCACCGGGCTTTCCGAACCGGGGTGCGCTCGGCAGCTGCAGCTTTGTCTTACACGCTACGGCCTGCCGTGCTCGGACCCCGCTTCCGCCGCCCAAATTGCAGCAGCGGCAGCCGGAGATAAAAAAACGATCGGAAGCAAAATCAAGCTTGTACTGCTGCGATGCATCGGCGAGAGCTACGTTTACCCGGCAACGCTCGCCGAATTGGAGCAGCTGCTCGCCAAAGCAGGAGGCTCACAGACATGAATCTTTCCGATCCGGTCGTTCTTTCTCCCGCGCAGCTGCACGGCAGCGTCGTGATCCCGCCAAGCAAAAGCATTTCTCACCGCGCTATTCTCTGTGCCGCCATGGCGAACGGAGTCAGCCGGGTCGCGCCGATCGCGCCGTCACAGGATATGGAGGCCACTGTGCGCTGCATCCGCGCCTTGGGCGCCTCTGTCGCACATGACGGCGATGCGCTGCTGATCGACGGACGCGGGCTGTTTTCCCCGGAACGTCTTTCCTCCGGCGCTTCCCCCGTTTTGTTGGATTGCGGAGAATCCGGTTCCACACTGCGGTTTCTGATCCCTCTGGCCGCAGCGGGCGGCGTTCCGGCTGTCTTTACCGGCCGTGGAAGGCTGCCCGAACGCCCCATCGGCTGCTTTTGCGACTGCCTGCCCTCCGCCGGAGCCGAGCTGCAGACCGCCGGTGGGCTTCCCCTGACAATTCACGGCCGACTTCACAGCGGCAATTTTTCTCTGCCGGGCAACGTCAGTTCTCAATTTATCACCGGCCTTCTGTTAACGCTGCCGCTTTTGAACGGCGACAGCACCATTACTCTGACCACACCGCTGGAATCCGCCTCCTATATCGACCTGACACTCGGTGTAATGCAGTCGTTCGGCGTTACCGCGCAGCG
>JAHZES010000204.1 GCA_019421725.1 Clostridiales bacterium
TGGAGGGATTCGACTACTTTGACGTTGACAGAATGCTGGAAGGCTTTTGCGATGAGGATAAGGTTCGGCTATACAGCTGCATCGGCGGAACGCCGCACTATCTGGCGCAGGTTAATCCGCACGAATCTTTTGAAGAAAACATCCAACGGCTTTATTTTGATATTTCCGGTTATCTCTACAACGAGCCGATGATGCTGCTGCAGCAGGAACTGAGAGAACCGGCGATGTACAATTCCATTATTTCGGTTATCGCCAGAGGGGCCTCCCGGCTGAATGAAATCGCAACGGGAATCTCAGAGGAATCCTCCAAGGTCAATAAATATCTGCAAACCCTTATCAACCTTCAGATTGTGCAGAAGGTCTATCCTTTCGGCGAAGATCCGGCGGGCAGCCGGCGGGGTATTTATCGTCTGGCGGACTATTGTTATAATTTTTGGTATCGCTTCGTTTTTCCAAACCGACCGGAAATTGAAAGCGGCAACGGCAAGCTGATTGCAGACAGCGAACTGACGCCGGAGCAGCTGAACGGATATATCGGCAAACCGGCTTTTGAAGATATTTGCAGACAGTACCTGAACCGTCTGAACCGCAAAAAAGAACTGCCCTTTACAGCAACCAGCTTTGGTTCCTGGTGGGGCAACGATCCGAAGGCTAAAGCGCAGACGGATTTGGACGTGATCGCCGCAAACAAAAACCAGAAACAGATTCTGATCGGTGAATGCAAATGGCGGCCGGCGGATACGCTCGGGAGTAGTGATATTGCAAGCTGGATGTCGAAAACACATCTTTTGCCTGAGTATACGGATCGGTATTATTATTGTTTTTCAAAAGCTGGGTTTACGGATTCCGTGAAATCTTTTGCCGAAAAGCAGGAACGGTTAAAATTGTTCGATTTGGATGATTTGTTCACTTTGTAATGGTTAGGCCAAAAACCAGACCAATTTAATAATAGCAATAGAAAAAGCTGGCTGCATAGCATACGCTACACAGCCAGCTTTTCTGCATTCCGTAAATTTACCGATTTATCCGGATAGACTATGGATAAACGCAGCATAGGCCCCCTTTCTGATTGAATTGAGCCCCCAGGATCGCGGCCGCCTGTTCCCATGAAATACCATACCGGGAATTCCAATCATCCAGGTTTTCCGCTTCTATTCCCTGCGGTGAAATCCGGAAGTCAACCCATTCCCCAGTTACAGTCTGGAAAGTGTCTATTTGGCCTCGCCGGGCAGACAGCCATGCCGCGATCCTCCAGTTGCTTTTCCCTTTTGCAATCATGTTTTGCAGCGTTTCCCTGTCCTTCTCCGGAATGACGGCCCCTAGAGCTTCCTGAAGCTCTAGGGGCACCATATTCAAATCTGCCATTTGTTTTGTCTTGCCACTTTCTATTATCCGCATCCGACCTCGCAGATTTCACCTATTAAAGCCAGAATATCCTTGCGCTTCACCTGGTCCCCTGCAAAGGGCAACACTATACTGCAGATATATTCTTTGGCCTCTTCCTCTGTCCGGAATTCCTTCTCTTCTCGCTCCCAGGGATACGACGGTTCGTAATATAGATATGTGTTGTCCTCTCCGTCGTTTGCGTAGGAGAGCAGATGCCGCCCATCGCTTTGTGCGATCAAATCGGCAAATTGAAAGTCGCCTGTCAGGTATTCCAGAAGCAGTTTAAACCGTTCTGTGTCATTGATTTTTCCCCAAAGCGCAGTATCCTCCATATTTAGATCGCTGCCCTTTTGCTCCCGTAATCTCTGCCGGATTTTTGATGCCTGCAGATAGGGAAAGAGTTCCTTCATGGAAAGCCCCAATCCAACGATCATCCAATACGATAATGACATAGAAAATCCTCCCAATAAAAATTCAGATGCTTTACAAATCCAGTTCTCCGGAGAGCTCCGGCAGACACTTTTTAAATAGAGCCTTATATCTTTCTGCGGCCGCATTTGTCACTCTGATGTATGGAGTTACAATAGCCCAAAAGACGAGTTCTTCTTCATCCACATGATACGGGGAACTGAGGAGCCACCTGCCGTAACTGTACCGTGGAAGACTTGGTTTCAAAATCTCAGTCATCTCGGCACTTGTAGTGGCCTCCTTTATGAAATGCCACTTCTTGTCCCAAATCGTCTCGATCAGGGAAGAAAGGATATCTTTCTTCCGATACTGTGCAACCCGACCGTTTAAGGTGCGGAGTGCATTAAGCCGGCATTGAAACATCTCCTCTGAACACGAAAAATCTGTCAGGATTTCCGCCAAAGCAGTAAGCTGCTTAAATATTAAAGTGTCGATCAGAGTCCTTCGTCCTTTCTAAGCCCTCAAATGAAGGCCGCAAAATCGATCATTCTTTTAAGATCCGCTATGAGGATACGGTTATTCCGCTGCTGCTGAGGCAGAAAGGGTTCGTCCATACTAAAATATAAATAACGATAAAGCAAAGCTTCTTTGAAAATGGACTCATCATCCACCCCACACGCTTTTGTTCTGTGCAGCAAGGGAGCCAGAATGTGCATCGCCCGAAAGTCTTCCTGCAGGGCTTTCCGCTCGTCCGCTCCGAAATTTTCGTCCATCCAGTCCTTTACCCGAACAAGCGAGCCTTTTGGATGATGCCGGTGTTCGAAGCAGATATGGTAAGAAAAGGTCGTGCCGTCCGGTTCGTTTGGCTCTACCCAAAAGGGGTATAGCCGACATGTCCGAGGCTTGGCGTCCTGAACGGTGCAGCGGGAGCCTTTGAGAAAAATGCAGGAATCATCGTTTCCTTTGACGCGGAGCGAAAAAATAGGATACCAGAGCTGTTCGTCCAAAAGAAACGGATCCGCATATTGTGATATAAAATCCGCCACTTCCATTTTAAGATGCTGCGCCAGCCGATAGGCGTCTAAGCCCTCGATAACAACACTTCCCCTGACATGTCGACAGCATGCCGCGCATCGCATACAGCGAAACCGGATATGTTCATTTTCCTCAACCTGCTTTGAATCTTTTATTTCCAGCACAATATCCCACCGTCCATTTCCGTCTTGCCTTCATCGAGATAGGTCGCCATCATATCGGCCATGTGCAGGAGCAGAGCCAGCGGACATTGCTCATAGGCGCCTGTCAGGGCGTACCCTT
>JAHZES010000205.1 GCA_019421725.1 Clostridiales bacterium
AGTGCAAGAAAATACCAGAATGACGATATATAATCGTTCAAATTAAGCACGCTTTTCAGAGCAAGCCCCAAAGCAGAGAACACAACGGTGAACAAAATAAGATTGTTAAGTACAATGACAGCCATGGATTTTGCTTTTGGAATATCCTTTGCAAGATGTGGATTGTTTTACACACGGCTCTGCACCTCCTGAGGATAAGAGCGAAGCCCGATGAGATTTTTCCTGTCCGTACCTGTTCCGAGGTAACATACTCCCCAATACAAAAGAAATTGCCACGCAGGCCAGACTCAATAAAGAAATTCAGGAAGAATACAATAATGAAGGGTTCGCAAAGGAATTGGACAAATTTATTTTCTTCGCCGGAAACGGCTGTGGAGATTATTACTGCTATCATGCGGGCGCTGACGGAGTAATCGATGAATCTGTCATCAATATCTGGAATCACGAGGAATACTCCTGGAAGCAGGTAGCTTCCAGTATCACTGAGCTTATCACTCGATATTATCACGATGAGATATAAACCGGCTCAGAACACGAAGAAATATTGGAAGACAACTATGTCTGCTACGTCGTTGATCTGTCTGCATGGAACTGAAGAGTATGAAGAAAGCGAAACCTTCTGTAACCTATGAAACCCTCTACAAACACAAGCTGAATATGCTTGGGCCGGGAACAGTTATGCTCAAATGGATCGGGATTCTCCTGTTGGCCGGTTTTGTTTTGTGGCTGCTCCGGCTGAAATTTATATCCTGCATCGTATTTGGCCTTGCGGGAGCAATTTTTCTGCTTCTTTTGATCCTGCTTGCCATCGAAGCACATCAGGACAGCATTCTCAACGAGATTGCCGCGCGGGAACATAAAGAGGATTGACCCGCATTCCGAAACTGTGTAAGTATATTTCTGACCACGCGGTATTGCCGCCTGCTCATAGCTTTTTGTTCACGCGTTTTTCAGCCCTTGCAGCAAATAAACGATAACCGAATTGGAAACCAGAAATCCTTCTCTCGTCAAAGCCAAAAAATCCGGCTCGCTCCGGAGCAGGCCTGCCTTGCACAGCACAGCCGCGGCATGACGCATGCTTTCCGGGATTCCTGTCCCGAACCGATCTATGCAATCGCTTTCCCTCAGTCCGGCAGTCAACCGCAGCCGCAGCATGGCATATTCCTCAAAATCTCCGCCGAAACCGTCCTCCTGCGGCTGCTTCCCCTGTTGAAAAGACTGCAGATCTCTTGGATAGTAAAACCGGCGGCCGCCGAGAAAAGAATGTGCGGCGGGCCCAAGGCCAAGGTATTCTTCATCGTTCCAATATTTTAAATTGTGCCTGCTTTCTTTCCCCGGCATTGAAAAGTTGGAAATTTCATACTGCCGAAACCCCCTCTGTTCCAGTCGACTGCAGACTGCAAGATAAATTTCCCTCTGCGCCTCTTCGTCTGGTAAATCAAGACGGCGCTTCGCAAAGGGAGTTCCCTCCTCCACCTTCAGGAGATATGCGGACACGTGCTGTACACCAAGCTCCGCACAATAATCGACCGACTCCTCCGCGCTTTGCGCCGTCTGCCCCTGCAGCCCTAACATCAGATCCAGCGAGATATTTCGAAATCCGGCCCGTTCTGCTGCCAGAACCGCCTTCTGGGCATCCTCCACCGTATGCCTTCGGCCAAGAAAGCGCAGTTCGTCTTCCTGTGCAGACTGCATGCCAAACGAAATTCTGTTAAATCCGGCCTGCGCAAGCAACTCCAGCTCCGGCTGCAGCGTTGCCACCGGATTTGCTTCTACCGTAATCTCGCTGTCCGGAAGGAGCTGAAAAGCGGACGCAGCGTCCCGTAACACTCTGTTTAAACGGCACGCACCAAGCAGCACCGGTGTTCCCCCTCCAAAATAAACCGTATCCACCGGCCGGTGGCCGACAAGGGCTCCCCACTTTCTCAGCGACTCACACAACGCCTTTGTATAAGCATCTTTTGCTTCTTCGCCGGCAGACATGGAATAAAAATCGCAATACGGGCATTTTCCGTCACAAAACGGAATATGCAGATAAAGTCCGATCGGCTTCACCACGTTCCTCCATTCCAAAAAGGGCGGATCCCTCCGCTAATCGGAGATCCGCCCGACATATCGACTGTATGAACTTAATCCGGCAATTCCAGCAACGCAACGTACGGCCGATGATCTGAAGCCGTAACCGGCGGAATTTCCGCCTGCAGCGTCTTCGTACCGCGCGTCAGAATATAGTCAATTTTAATCTCCGGAGCATCTGACGGCCAGCTCTTCTGCACGCTTTCAAAAGCGGCCGCCGTATCGTTCATCTGTTCAAACAATGGAGATAAAATCGGATCATCCGGCTCCATATTGAAATCGCCCATTAAGACGACCGGTCCTTTTTCCTGTTTCAGCAATTCTGTAACGGTCTTCACTGCGCTGCTCCGACTTTGCAAGACCGAAATGGCTGATCAGCACCGTAAAGCCGCCTGCATCTGCAAAACGGGCCCGCAGAACACAGCGTGTTTCATAATAAGTGTCCTCATCCTGAACCGAAGGATCAGGAATCATAACCGTTTCAGCCATTTGCAAGGGAAAACGCGACAAAATTGCATTTCCGTAAGGATCTTTCCCGCCAAAGTTCAACGCACGCGCAAAGTAGCAATGGTACCCCAGCAGCGCTGCCATTTCCTCGGCCTGAGCAATGTAACCGGGAGAAATGCCGCGGCCGCGCACCTCATTCAGACCGATAATATCCGCTTTCTGTTCGCGGATTACGTCGGCCATCATCTTCAGGCTGACCTCATCCTGCGAATCATCGCCATGAGGGCCTTTTGCTTTCTGCTTCAGATAATCGATCCCGTGCTGAATGTTAAAAGTCATAAAACGAATCTGCATAACCTGTTTCCTCCTGCAATCTTTATTCGTCCAGCTTCAGCACTGCCATAAAGGCCTCCTGCGGAACCTCTACGCTGCCAAGCTGACGCATCCTTTTTTTGCCTTCCTTCTGCTTTTCCAACAGCTTTTTCTTTCGGGTAATATCGCCGCCATAGCATTTTGCAAGAACATCCTTGCGCATGGCCTTAACGGTTTCGCGCGCAATAATTTTGCCG
>JAHZES010000206.1 GCA_019421725.1 Clostridiales bacterium
CCTGCTCTTTCTCCGTTAATACGGTATGAACCGCTTCTTTAATTTCTTCCTCAGGATATCTCACCGGATCCTTATTGGCAACAACATTGCTTGTCTGCCCTGAAGTATCAGAGGACAAATTCACTTTCGGAACAGAAATTGCTGCTGCACGAACAAACTGACCGAGAACGCTCTGTACGGAAGGAGCGGAAGAAGCGGCGCTTTCAGAATAAACCGGCGCTTCCTGCTGCGAAGCAGCGGCCGGTACGGAAGACGGCCGAATATCTCCGGCAATGCCGAACGCAATTACGCCGCTTAAAAGAATTGCCGCGATCCTGCTTTTTCGTTCCATTTTCATACTCCTTACCTCACCCATTCCTGTACCGTATATTGTAACTCTACCTAATTGCAAACAATTTACTTTGTTAGTATAACATACTCTTTTATAAAACGGAAGAGGTAAACTTATTCATATTCAAAAAGTTCAAAAAGAAAAAGGCAGAAACGCCATGTCCACCCATAGCGTTTCTGCCAATATTTTTTCAGGAAACCGCTGATTCAGCGATTAATACATTCCTTCGGGACCGGCGGGAGCCGCAGGCATTGCCGGAGCCGGCTCTTTAATGTCAGTCACAAGAGATTCCGTGGTCAGCACCATTGCTGCAACCGAAGCGGCATTCTGCAGCGCAGAACGTGTCACCTTCGTCGGGTCAACGATACCTGCAGGAATCATATCGGTATACTCATCGGTCAGCGCGTTGTAGCCATAGCCGACCTTGTTGCTCTTGCTGATATTTTCCACAATCACAGAGCCTTCCAAACCGGCATTTGCAGCGATCTGGCGGATCGGCTCTTCCAATGCCTTTTTGACGATCTTAACACCGGTACGCTCGTCGCCTTCGGTCTCTGCGAGCAGTGCGTCCACAGCCGGAATCGCGTTAATCAGAGCAACACCGCCGCCTGCGACGATACCCTCTTCCACAGCAGCCTTAGTTGCAGCCAAAGCGTCTTCAATGCGGAGCTTCTGCTCTTTCATTTCGATCTCGGTCGCAGCGCCAACCTTAATCACAGCAACACCGCCGGACAGCTTAGCCAAACGCTCCTGCAGCTTCTCACGGTCAAAATCGGAAGTCGTTGTTTCGATTTGCGCACGGATCTGGGAAACACGACCTTTGATCTCATCGGAATTGCCTGCACCGCCGACAATTGTGGTATTCTCTTTGTCCACCTTGACCTGACGCGCATGACCAAGCTGAGCCATTGTCGCATCCTTCAGCTCAAGGCCGAGCTCTTCGGAAATAACCTGGCCGCCGGTGAGAATAGCGATATCACGAAGCATTTCCTTACGGCGATCGCCAAAGCCCGGCGCTTTGACCGCGACACAGGTAAACGTACCGCGCAGACGGTTTACAATCAGCGTAGAAAGAGCTTCACCCTCAACATCCTCGGCAATAATGACCAGCTTCTTGCCGGACTGGACGATCTGCTCCAACAACGGCAGGATCTCCTGAATATTGGAAATCTTTTTATCGGTGATCAAAATGTTGGCGTCGTCAATAACAGCCTCCATCTTGTCGGTATCGGTGACCATATACGGGGTGATATAGCCGCGGTCAAACTGCATACCCTCAACAACCTCAGAATAAGTCTCCGCCGTCTTGGACTCTTCCACGGTAATCACACCGTCAGCAGTAACCTTTTCCATTGCTTCGGCAATCAGCTTGCCGATTTCGGCGTCGCCGGCAGAGATGGTCGCAACACGGGCGATATCGTCGGAGCCGTTGACCTTTTTGGAATTCTTAATAACTTCATTGACTGCAGCGTCAACTGCTTTGGCAATACCCTTACGAACGATCATCGGATTAGCTCCGGCGGTAACATTCTTCATGCCCTCACGGATCAGCGCCTGAGCCAGAAGCGTCGCAGTGGTGGTGCCGTCGCCGGCAACATCGTTGGTCTTGGTGGCAACCTCTTTTACGAGCTGTGCACCCATGTTTTCGAACGCATCTTCAAGCTCAACTTCCTTTGCGATCGTTACACCGTCGTTGGTAATCAGCGGAGCGCCAAACTTTTTATCCAGCACAACGTTGCGTCCCTTCGGGCCAAGAGTGATCTTAACGGTATTTGCAAGCTGATCAATACCGGACTGAAGCGCCTTGCGGGCATCTTCGCCGTAAATAATTTTCTTTGCCATAATAAAACTGCCTCCCAAATTATTGTTTTGTATGCAAAATTATTCTACGATGGCGAGAATATCATTCTGACGGAGAATGGTGTATTCCTGACCGTCCACCTTAACTTCGGTGCCAGAATACTTGCTGGCAACCACCTTGTCGCCAACCTTCAGGTACATGGTGATTTCTTTGCCATCTACATTGCCGCCAGGGCCGACCGCGACCACTTCAGCGATTTGGGGCTTTTCCTTCGCGGCCCCTGCAAGAACAATACCGCTCTTCGTGATTTCTTCCGCTTCTGTGATCTTGATTACAACTCTGTCTGCCAATGGTTTGATAGTCATTATCATTTGCCTCCTGATAAAGATATTTAGGTGTTGGTGACGAATCGCCTGCAAGACCGCCCGGCAAAGCAATCGCCGCAGAGATAACAGCGTTCCCGGTTCTTCGTTACTTTAGCACTCCTCTTTCCTGAGTGCTAAGTTTATTTTAGCCATATCAAATGGAAAAATCAAGTGCTTTTCTGCAGAAAAACAGGATTTCATAATTTTTTTACAATTAGGCCAAAGAAACAGGATTTCGGCATTCGCTGTTTTCTGAAATGCAGTGCGGCCGAATCCCCTGCGGAACAATAAACCGCACAGCGGCAGGCCGAACGGAAAAGCTGCTTTCGCAGCGCGCCTCGCATTCTCCGTCGCAATTTACCGCTGCGGGCTGTTCCGATTCGATGACAACGCTTTTGCCGCGTACATAGGTCAACAGATCCTGAAATTTTGGGTGGCCGATGTGTTCTCCCTTTTTGTAGATTTTAAGCAGCTCCGGAATCTGCAGACGGCTTTTCGGCACTTTTACCAACACAATATCCAGCAGCCCGTCGTCCACCACCGAGACCGGCGACGCACAGTAACCGCCGCCGTAAAAGCTGCCCAC
>JAHZES010000207.1 GCA_019421725.1 Clostridiales bacterium
AGCATTCGCTTGACGTGCGAAGGGTCAGCGGTTCGAGTCCGTTAACGTCCACCAAATAAACCGTATCAGTAGCCTTAGAGTGGTTTACTGATACGGTTTTTTATTTTTGTATCTGTTGATACGGTACCTGAAAGAGGAAGTTTTTATTCAGCTTCGACAGGCTGCAGGGATTCGGCCATTTGAATCAGGTCGTCGAGTTCCTGTGCGCCCGTGATGGTATAGCTGTATATTCCGTCATTCCAGAGCAGAAGGAACGAACCGTTCTTTTCTACACAAACAGCTGTTGTGCCATTCAGGGGGATATGATGTATCACAGCATTTTCGGTATCAAGATTTGTCTGGGCGTTCAGGTACAATGCCTGATCGTATAAAATAACGCCGTCCTTACCGTCGGTATATTCACAGTGATATAGATTATCCAGAAAACGCCCGCTTTCGGTATGAAAGCCGTCCGGTAATACTGTGGGGGCGATAGCCTTAAAAATGACAGAAGAAGCAGAATCGGTCTGAGGAAAAATAACGGTAGAAAATTTTTCATAAACGTGAACGAGAAAATCAATAACGGGATTTGCAGAAGCCCTGACGCTGAAAGAGGTAACGGCAAGAGCGATAAACGCAGCTGTCAAAATGCAGGCAACGCGCTTTCTGTCGGCAGTAATGCGGGTAAAAAGCGTATGCTTTTGCCGGAACGCCATTTTTTTCATTCTTTTTTCAAACGAAGAGGAAAAGGTGATTTGTTCCAGCTCCTTTTCATTGGGCAAATCTGCAAGCCACTGCTCCTGGTAAAGCTCCAGTGCCTGTTTTAGTTCTTCGCGTTCCTCGGCAGGATCGACGGTCATGCTTTTACAACTCCTTCGATAGGATGATAATAAAAAAGAAAGTCTGGATGACGGAAAAGTTCAAATAGGCTTATCCCGATTTTTGTTCTTCCCGCAGAAAAACTGTCAGTTCGCGGCGGGCACGTTCCAGCCGTTTGCGAACGATTGCGTCGTTCAGATTCAAAATATCCGCAATTTCCTTGGAATTATAGCCGTGAATATACCGAAGGATCAGAATACTGCGATACGTTTCCGGCAGCTGCTTGATCTTTGACGCAATAACGGCACGGTTATCGCGCTGAAGAAAAACGTCCTCCTGAATCAGAACAGCCTCTGCGTCATCGAAGCTGTAAGTCTGTTCATGCTTGCGCCTTGCATACATGTCCTTGCAAACGCTTTCCGTAATAATAACGATAAACGATTTTGTTTTTTGCGAGCGGATGTCTTCAATGTTGTCCAGGTATTTTATCAGCTTTAAAAAGGTGTCATGTACGGCATCTTCCGCCAGATATTCATCGTGCAGAATGCCAAGTGCGATATATTTCATCAGCTTTCGGTATTGTTCGTAGAGCAATTCAAATTTTGTTTTTTCTTCTTCCGTTTCAAGTAAGCCGAGGTAAAGGAAAAGCATGATGACAGCTCCTTGCTCTGTGAGGGTACGGTATGTCCGGACTGGGCGGTTAAAGGCGGCGCTCCACCCATACGCGGCACCGGTTTCGGGGGAAATACCATTTTGCGGATGCGGCGCTCGTCTCCTGCGAAGGTACGACTTCCATTATTTTGGAATCTCTTTTATTATATCCCACAGAGTGCTCTGCGTCAATACAGGAGAAGCCTGCCAAATAGAAACGGTTGACGCGGCGCAGCAGGGTATGTACAATAATAAACAGTTGCTTTTGGGGGTATGGAAATGGGCAGAATTTTAAATTTTGGTTCGCTGAATATCGATCATGTTTATTCGGTTCCCCGTTTTTTGCAGCCGGGAGAAACCCTTTCCGCTGCAGCTTATGAGATATTTCCGGGTGGGAAAGGGCTCAATCAGTCAATTGCTCTGGCGCGGGCCGGAGCAAATGTGTGGCATGCGGGAAAAATCGGGGCGGACGGTGGCTGGTTGCGGGAGCTGTTGAATACGGCGGGTGTGCATACAGAATACGTTTCGCTCTGTGAAGAAAAAACCGGACATGTGGTCATTCAAATCGATCGGCTTGGGCAAAACTGTATTTTACTTTATGCCGGTGCAAACAGCGCAATAACAACGGATTTTATACAAAGGGTAATAAGCGGATTCTCGGCGGGTGATGTGCTTGTTCTGCAGAATGAAATTAATCTGATAGAAGATATTATAGAAGCCGCGGCAGAAAAAGGCATGCAGATCGCGTTGAATCCGTCGCCAATGACTCCTGCGCTGCTGAAATGCTCCCTGAAAAAGGTGACATGGTTTTTGCTCAACGAGGTGGAAGGCGAGCAGATGACAGGGGAGACCGAGCCCGAAAAAATTGCCGGTGCGCTGGTGCAGCAATATCCGAAATCGAGGGTCGTGTTGACGCTCGGTTCACGCGGCGTATTGTACATGTCTGAAAACGAATGCCGCTTTCAAAGGAGTTTTTGTGTCCCGGTAGTGGATACCACCGCTGCCGGAGATACGTTTACCGGCTTTTTCCTAAGCTCTGCAACAAGTGGATCGTCAGTGGAGCAATCTCTTGAAATTGCGTCTGCCGCCGCAGCAATTGCTGTTTCCCGCAAGGGCGCGGCCGTATCTATCCCAACGATGGCCGAGGTTTTGGGCGGCGGTATATGCTTAACACACCGAAAATAAAGGGCGTTTCCGTAGGAAGAGCGTGTTGGCCAAAGCAGTGTTTTTCATTCTCTGCCCTCTTCGCGCGAACCGCTCTTGATGCAAGTCGTTTTTTGAAAAAAGCACGCTGCAAAATCGTCCGAAAAGCAACCCGGTTTTATCAAATCCTTTTGAAAAAAATCGAAAAAGCACTTGACATTGCCCGACCTTTCCGCTATAATAGTCAACGTTGCAGACGCAGCGGCGCCGGTCGGGTGTACTGGTTGCAAATTCGGCCCGGTAGTTCAGCTGGTTAGAACGCCTGCCTGTCACGCAGGAGGTCGACGGTTCGAGCCCGTTCCGGGTCGCCATATTTGCCTCTGTAGCTCAGTTGGTAGAGCAGGGGACTGAAAATCCCCGTGTCAT
>JAHZES010000208.1 GCA_019421725.1 Clostridiales bacterium
TGATTTTCTGAATTTGAGCGTTTTAGATGATGAACCGTTCTCTCATCAACTTTGCCTCTTTTTCTGCGCTGCTATTTCGCCCGGACGAATTTTGGCCGGAGAGCATCTTCCGTCCATCCGGCGGCTCTCGGAGGATCTGAACGTCAGCCGTACCACCGTGGAGACCGCATATCAGCAGCTTTGTGTGGAGGGCTATGTAGAAAGCCGGCCGCAGCGCGGTTACTACGCGCTTGCATTGCCGTTGACGCCGCAAAAAAACGCCGCTGCACAGCATACTTCTCCGGTCACAGCCGCACCGAAGCTCCGTTATCGCTTTTCGACAGATTCCATTGATCGCCGTGCCTTCCGGGTGGAGCTTTGGCAAAAATACATTCGCGAAGTCCTTACACATCAGGAAATCATTACCTCTTATGGTGACCATCAGGGCGAGCCGGAGCTGCGCTGCGCCCTGGCAGAATACAGCCACAGTGTACGCGGCGTTACCGCTTTGCCGGAACAGATCGTCGTCGGCGCCGGAACCCAACCGCTTCTTTTTATGCTGAGCGGAATGCTCCGCCGTAACGATCGCATGATCGGTATGGAAAGCCCCGGCTTTGCACAGGCCGAGCAGGTATTTGCCGACTGCGGATTGGAAATTTGCCGCTTGCCCGGCGATGAAAGCGGGATCCGGCTCGATGCTCTGGAGGAATCCGGCGTCCGGATCATTTATGTAAATCCATCCAATCGGCTCGGCTCCGGAGCCCCGATCCCCATGGCACGGCGGGTCGAACTGATCGACTGGGCAAACCGCCGCGGCGCGTTGATCCTGGAGGATGATTACAACGGCGAGCTCCGTTATTCCGCCCGCCCCATCCCCGCCATGCAGTCCATCAATGGCGGCGACAATGTGGTTTACCTTGGCACCTTTTCCAAGGTTCTTCTGCCGTCTGTACGAATGGGATACCTTGTTCTGCCGCCCTCGCTTGCATCGGTCTATCACGAACGTTCGGCAGCTTATAACCAGACAGCGTCCCGCATTGAACAGCTGGCTCTGGCCCGTATGATCCGGGAGGGCGAGCTGGAAAAACAGCTGCGCCGCCTTCGTAAGCTCTATTCCATGAAGGGCGACCTGCTGATACGCTGTCTGCAAAACGAATTTGGAAATACGATACAGATCTCCATGCAGGAAACGGCGCTGCGTGCCGTTGTTTCACCTGGCATCGACGCGAACACGGCCCAGCTTTGCGCTCTTGCGGCCAATCAGGATGTGCTGGTTTTGCCGTTTGGGGAAAACCGGCACCCCGGCCGGGTCCTGCTTGGTTTTTCCGGAATTGCGCAGGAGGAGATCCCCGAGGCGGTCCATCGCCTCTCCCTTGCATGGAGCGCAAAAATCTGATACAATAATCCGAGAAGACAAGCCTGCAGAAAGGAAGATGCGTATGCCGCGTTTTTTTGTGCCGGGAAACATTGCAGATACCGTTTCTCTGATCGGCGAGGATGCCGCCCATGTAGCGCGTTCCCTGCGGATGAAGCCCGGCGAATCGCTGACCCTTTGCGACGGCGCCGGAACCGATTACCTCTGCGTAATTACATCGGTCGCTCCCGATGAAATCCAGCTGCGAGTGGAACGCAGCGAACCCAGCCGCAGCGAACCTGACGTGGCCGTTACTCTGTTTCAGGGTCTGCCAAAGGGTGAAAAAATGGAGTGGATCGTTCAAAAGGCAGTCGAGCTTGGCGCCGCACGCATTGTTCCCTTTCTTGCTGCGCGGAGCATCTCCCGCCCGGACGGCGCAGCCGCACAGAAAAAGGCGCAGCGCTGGCAAAAAATTGCCGATGAGGCCGCAAAGCAATCACAGCGAGGCTCCTTGCCACGGGTAGACGCACCCGTCTCTTTTGAGCAGGCTGCCCGGGATGCCTTTCGCTGCGAACAGGTTCTTCTCCTTTACGAAGGCGGCGGCAAAGCTCTGCGCGAGTTTTTGCCGAAAAAACCCCAAAGCCTTGCTTTCTTTGTCGGTCCCGAGGGCGGTTTTGATCCGGACGAGGTTGCTGCGCTGCAATCGCTCGGCGCCGGGATCGTCTCTCTTGGAAGCCGGATCTTGCGCACGGAAACAGCCCCTCTTGCCGCTCTTGCTGCAATAATGTACGCCACCGGCAATCTTGAATAGGCTGCAGGCCGTGTCGAATCAGGATACATTTTGTATTAACAAGTTAAAAAATTACATTATGGAGGAAACTTTTATGAAAAACCCAGTCGTAACCATCGAAATGGAAAACGGCAACAAAATCGTTGCGGAGCTTTATCCCGAAATCGCTCCAAACACGGTGCGCAACTTTGTTTCGCTTGTACAGAAGGGCTTTTATGACGGCCTGATTTTTCACCGCGTCATCCCCGGATTTATGATTCAGGGCGGCGACCCCAAGGGTACCGGAATTGGCGGCCCCGGCTACTGTATTAAAGGTGAATTTTCCGCTAACCGCTTCCCGAACGACCTGAAGCATGACCGCGGCGTTCTTTCCATGGCACGCGCGATGGATCCCGACAGCGCCGGTTCCCAATTTTTCATCATGACCGAAAAAGCGCCTCATCCGGACGGTCAGTATGCCGCATTCGGCAAGGTAACCGACGGAATGGACGAGGTTGATCGCATCGTTTCCGCAAAGCGCGACCGCCGCGACAGACCGCACGAGGACCAGCGGATGCTGAAGGTAACCGTTGAAACCTTTGGCGAAACCTTTGAGGAGCCCGAGACCTGCTGAGATCTTTGCGCATGTAAAACAGCCCGCTGTTCTAAAGGGCGGACATCATAAGACAGTTGACAGGAACAGCAGTATGATCTGCTGTTCCTGTTCTTGTATCATTTGATTTCGTGTAATAAGTAGAAACAGATCGATAAATTTGAACTTGCGGGTGGTTGAAAGGGTAGGAATATATGATTGTTTTGGATATGGTGCGGGTTATGATATATCTTTTGAAGAAAGATATAGATTGATAAAAAATGCCGGCTTCGACTGTGTAAT
>JAHZES010000209.1:0-1461 GCA_019421725.1 Clostridiales bacterium
GTGCCGCTGCGCAGGAAACTGTGCGGCGGTTGAAAGGGAAAATGCCGCGGACAGCGGTGGTGCTGGGATCCGGTATCGTAGGTTTAGCAGATCAGGTGGAGGATCCGGTTCGTATTCCATATACGGAGATCCCGAACTTCCCAGAGCCAACGGTTGCTTCGCACAAAGGAGAGCTGCTGTGCGGGAGCTTGGCCGGACGGCCTGTACTGCTGCTTAACGGACGCTTTCACTATTATGAAGGGTTTGAGTTTTCCAGGATCGTGTTTCCGGTGCGTGTGCTGCACCTGCTTGGGGTCAAAAATCTGATTTTGACCAATGCGGCCGGTGGTGTAAATCAGACGTTTTCCGTCGGGGATTTTATGATGATTACCGATCAGATCAACCTGATGGCCTGTTCGCCGTTGGCCGGAGCGGAGGAGCCGCGGTTCGGCCAGCGTTTTTTCGATATGTGCGATGCATACACCCGTGCGCTTTTCCCTCTGGTTCGAAGCGCTGCGGAACGGGCAGGGGTCGTTTTGCATGAAGGAACATATTTTTATATGCCGGGGCCGCAGTTTGAAACGCCCGCCGAAATTCGGGCTATCCGTCTGCTTGGCGGAGATGCGGTCGGCATGTCAACTGTTGTGGAGGCGATGGCTGCCCATCAGTGCGGGATGAAGCTGATTGGAATCTCCTTTATTTCCAATCTTGCGGCAGGTATGACGGAACAGGCCGTCAGCGACGATGAAGTGGTAGCCAACGGCAGGCAATTTGCCGGCAGATTTGCTGCATTTGTGAAAAATATCCTGTCTGGGCTTGAATAGCGGCATCTGAAGTGAAGACGAGGGGCGTTGCCGTGAATCGCATGCGCTGTACCGTATGAACACATAACGTGCCGTACAAAGGAATATACTTCTGGTACATACTTATTGTAAAGGAAGTGTTCCCTTGGCACGGCAGAGCAAAAAGCAGGCGCAGTCCTTTCTGCAGGGCGCCGTTATTCTTTCAGCGGGTGCCATGCTGGTCAAGGTAATTGGCGCCATTTTCAAAATACCGCTCACCAATCTGATCGGCGAACTGGGAATGGGATATTTTAATACAGCCTATCAGCTCTACCTTCCGATTTACACTGTTGCAACGGCGGGATTTCCGATCGCAGTTTCGAAGCTGGTTTCGCAAAATGCTGCGGTCAAACGGTGGAAGGATGTCCGCCGTGTCTACCGGGTTTCGGTGCCATTATTTTTTTTCAGCGGGCTGCTCGGTGCGCTTGCCATGTTTTTCGGTGCGAAGGCGTATGCTGCGGCAGTTTCCAGTCCGGATTCCGCCCTGTGCATCCGTGTGTTGGCTCCGACGCTTTTTTTCTGTTGCCTGATGTCGGTGCAGCGCGGCTATTATGTCGGGCTGCGCAACATGACGCCGAGCGCAGTTTCACAGGTTATTGAGGCTGTCGGCAAGCTGCTGATAGGGCTGGGCTGCGCGTAT
>JAHZES010000209.1:1481-2915 GCA_019421725.1 Clostridiales bacterium
GGGTGATGAGCCGTGGAATGGATGAATACTCCAAAACCGGAACGGTGTTTGGCGCAGCGGCCGCGGATGCTGAATCGGCGGTAAATCTTACGCTTCCGTTTGCGGCGGCCGGTGCAGTGCTTGGTGTAACAGCCGGAGCCTTTTTCGGTTTTTTGTACCTGCTGTTCTTCCGATATATCGGCGGAGATACGATCTCTCCGCGGGAATTGGAAGATTCGCCGCCGGCAGAAACGCGTGGTGCGGTGATGCGTCAGCTGCTCAAAATTTCGGTTCCGGTTTGTCTTGGCGCGTTAGTGCTTAATCTTGGGACGCTGATCGACGTTACTTTTCTGCAGCGCAGTCTCGCGGCGATCGATCCGGGCATGCTGCGTTCAGTTTTTGCAGGGCAGATCCCGCAAAACATTACGGATGGTGAATTGACTCCGTACCTTTACGGCTGCTATACGATCGCGCAGAATGTAGCGGCGTTGGTGCCTGCGATAGCGCAGTCTTTCGGGACCAGCGCGTTGCCGACGATAACGGCGGCATGGGTAAGCGGCAAAAGCGGTGAAATTAAAAGGAGCATTGAATCGGTGGTGCGAATGTCGGCGTTGGTGGCGTTCCCGTCCGGTTTTGGGCTGGCCGTTCTTTCGCGCCCGGTCTTGGCGTTGCTGTTTGCCCGCCGGCTTAATGGGGTGCAGATTGCGGCGCCTCTGTTGGCCGTTCTTGGGATCGCCGTTATTTTTATGACGCTTTCCGTTCCGGTCAACAGTATGCTGCAGGCGGTCGGCCGTGCAGACATTCCGGTCCGCCTGCTTCTGATCGGAATGCTTTTGAAGCTGGCGGCAAATTTTTTGCTGGTGGTCGTGCCGGAAATCAACATGGCGGGAGCCTGTGTGGGAACAGTGGTCTGTTATGGTCTGATTACCGTTTTCGGAATGCTTGCGCTCAAACGCAGCGCGAGGGTGCCGGTGCGCTTTTTTTCTGTGCTCTGGAAGCCCGCCGTCGCCGGTGCGCTTTGCGCGGGAGCAGCAAAACTGGTTTACGGCCTCTGCTGTCTGGCGGTTCCGGGCAGTGCTGCGGTGGCGGCGGCGATCGTAGCGGCGATTTTGATATATGCGTTTCTCCTGCTCCAAATGCGCGCGTTGGAAAGAGAAGATATTCTGGTGCTTCCCGGTGGGGAAAAAGTTGTAAAATTGCTTGAAAAACGGGGCTGGATGCGGTAGAATAGGCAATACTGTTTCTGTTCGTTTTTGCCGGGATCAAAGAAAGATGCCGCGGCAGCCTTCGGCAGAAAGAAAGGGTCGGGTCATACGATGGAGTTTGAAAAAAAAGAACGTTACACCATAGAGGATCTGCGGCAGATCATGCAGATCCTGCGCGCACCGGGCGGCTGCCCGTGGGATGCGGAGCAAACACATGAATCCATCCGCAAGAATATGATAGAGGAAGCGT
>JAHZES010000210.1 GCA_019421725.1 Clostridiales bacterium
CCAGCATCATGCGCGGCTATATGGCGCATCCCTGCGACGAGGAGCTGACGCTGGAAAAGAAGCTGCGGCTGTTTCTCACGATGAGCCTGCGGGCGTATAACGTCCCAAAGGAGGAAATGGAGCGGGCCATCCGTTTCGTGGAGGGATTGGATATCCGCGCAATCTCCGAACAGGTGATGCAAAAGCTGTTCAAGGCGTTGGCCATGCACTTTCAGTTTTCCCTGGCGGGTATTACAGAGCCGGAGAACCAATAAACATTTCAAAGGAGTTGTACCTGCAATTACAAGGCAAACGCGTTGTGTTTTAGCTTCTTGTGTGCTATAATATTTGGAAGAATAAAGGAATTGACCCCGCCGGTTCAAAACACGGCAGCGAAAGGAAAAGAGATAAGATGATATTTGATCGTATCATCCAAAAGGAAGAGATCCGCAAAGGCTGGTCAATTGACAGGAAATATTGCATTACGGCATCTGATGGGAAAAAATATCTTCTTCGTGTCTCGCCCGCAGAACGGGAGCAGCGAAAAAGAGAGGAATTCGCACAGATGCAGCGTGTAGAAGCGCTTGGCGTGCCGATCTGCCGGCCGGTTGAATTCGGAACCTGTGCCGAGGGCGTCTATTCGATTCAAAGCTGGATCGACGGAGAGGATGCGGAAGAAGCTGTTCCGCTGCTGCCAAGCAGCAGCCAGTACTCTCTCGGACTGGAAGCGGGGCGGATCCTCAAACAGATCCACTCGGTTCCCGCTCCGGCCGGGCGGGAAGATTGGGAACAGCGTTTTGGCCGGAAGATCGACCGGAATATCAGAATGTACCGAGACTGTCCGACCCGATATGAAAGCGGAGGAGAGGCGTTTCAGGAGTATATTGCCGCTAACCGCCATCTGCTGAAGGGCCGTCCGCAATGCTGGCAGCACGGTGATTACCACATTGGCAACATGATGATAGACAGCGAAGGGCGGCTGTGGGTGATTGATTTTGACCGCAGTGATTTCGGAGATCCGTGGGAGGAATTCAACCGGATCGTCTGGTGTGCGCAAAAATCTCCGCTTTTTGCCTCCGGTATGGTTAACGGATATTTTGACGGCAGCGTGCCGATGGAATTCTGGCGGCTGTTGGCGCTGTATATTGCAAGCAATACGCTTGCGTCGCTGCCCTGGGCGCTCCCGTTCGGTCAAGACGAAGTTGATACGATGCAGAATCAGGCAAAGGAAGTTCTTCAGTGGTATAACGGTATGAAGAACCCGGTACCGTCGTGGTATTGTAATGGCTATTACCTGCAGTATTTCGGGAATCTTCCCTGCAAGCTTCGATCGCCGTTTGATTTTTCCTTTCTGGAGCGGTACGGCAGTGTATTCCGCGTGTTTGACGACCAGGACTCCGGCAATATTTGCTTTGGGGTACAAAAGGGTGAGGAACGGTATTTTGTTAAATTCGCCGGGGCTCCTACGGAACGCGGCGCTGTTTTGCCGCAGGAGGCAGTGCGGAATCTGGAGCGGACGGTTCCGGTTTATCGTGCTCTGGCGCACGAAAATTTAGCAAAGCTTCTCCGGTGGGAAAAGGTTGGCGGAGGGTTTGCGATGATTTTCCAATGGGAGGACGGCGAATGCATGGGGCGGCAGTACCCGGCAGCGCACAAAAGATTTCAGTCGCTTGACAACCGTGCAAAGTTATCGGTATTCCGTGATATTTTGTCGTTTTTTTCCTGCACTGCAGCGCAGGGATATGTTGCTGTCGATTTTTATGACGGAAGCATTCTCTATGATTCAGATACCGGAAAAACGACGATTTGTGATATTGACTGCTTTCGCAGGGCTCCGTGCAGAAACGAGATGGGGCGCATGTGGGGCAGTTCGCGCTTTATGTCGCCGGAGGAGTTTACGCTCGGCGCGGAGTTGGATGAAGTTACAAATGTCTATACTCTTGGCGCGACGGCATTCGCGCTGTTTGCCGATTGTAGCCGCTCTGCCGAAAGTTGGACGCTTGGCAAAGGCTGTTATTCAGTAGCCCAAAAGGCGGTCAGTAAGGAACGGGGGCAGAGACAGCAGTCGATCCGCCGGTTTATTGAGGAATGGGAGACTGCGCTGCGTTGATGGCCGAAGGTTCGTTGCCCGAGGATATATCGGAATCATGTTAACTCAGAATGGGTGGTTGAATGAATATTTTAATGATCGGCGATGTGGTAGGCAGCGGGGGATGCCAGTTTCTGAGAAGTAAGCTGCCGGCATTCAAACGGTTAAAATCGGTGGATCTGGTGGTTTGCAACGGTGAAAATTCCGCGGACGGCAATGGAATTACGCCTTCTTCCGCGGGCTATCTGTTTGACAGCGGCGTCGATGTTATTACCACAGGCAACCACGCCTTCCGCAGAAGAGAGGTTTATGATTTGTTCGAAAGCGAGCCTTTTCTGCTGCGTCCGGCTAATTTTCCTTCCAGCGCGCCGGGAAAGGGCTTTTGCGTTGTCGATAAGGGCCGCGTGCAGATCTGTGTTGCTAATATTATGGGAACGGTTTATCTTGAAAGCCTGGCCTGCCCGTTTGAAACCGCCGACCGCATTTTAAACAGCACACCGGAAGCAAGAATCAGCGTGGTTGATTTTCACGCGGAGGCCACCGGAGAAAAACGTGCGCTCGGGTATTATTTGGACGGGCGGGCCTCGGTAACAGTGGGGACGCATACTCATGTTCAAACGGCAGACTGCTGCGTGCTGCCCGGCGGCAGCGGATATATGTCCGATCTTGGCATGACGGGACCGGTGGAATCTGTGCTCGGCATAAAGCCGGAAATTGCCATTCGGAAAATGAAGGGCAAGCTGCCCGTGCGGTTTGAAAATGCACAGGGAGAGCAAATGATGAATTGCGCCCTTTTTATTGTTGATGACAAAACGGGACGCTGTCTGCAGGCAGAACGTTTTG
>JAHZES010000021.1:0-9607 GCA_019421725.1 Clostridiales bacterium
AACGGAGAACTGGATATTGCCGCATTGCCTACGAACCTGTCCGCGACGCTTTACAACAAAACCGAAGGCAACATTCAGCTGATGGCGCTCAATACGCTCGGAATGCTCTATATTGTCACCAAAGGCACCGATATTACCTCGCTTGCCGAATTGAAGGGCAAAACGGTCTATTCCACCGGCCAGGGTTCCTTGCCGGAGTATGCGCTGAATTTTATTTTGACACAGAACGGGATCGATCCGGAAAAGGATGTTTCCGTCGAATACCTTTCCGAGCACAGCGAGCTGGCCACCCGTATTTTGAGCTCCGAAGAGCCGATCATTGCGGTGCTGCCGCAGCCGTTTGTTACGCAGGTGACCGCAAAGGACAGCGCGGTCAAAATTGCGCTTGACCTGACGGAAGAGTGGGACAGGGCCGTGGACGGCAAGAGTGTGCTTTCCATGGGGTGCCTGGTGGTTCGAAAGGACTTTGCAGAAGCAAACAGGGATGCGGTTGACGCGTTTCTGGAGGAATATCAGAAGTCGGTCGCCTATACGACGGAAAACCCGGCAGAAGCATCTAAGCTGATTGAGCAGTACGGAATTGTAGCCAGCGCCGCGATTGCGGAAAAAGCGATTCCGAAATGCCATATAGTCTATATCGACGGAGACGAGATGAAGAGCAAAACACAGGATCTGTTCCAGGTTCTTTTTGATGCGAACCCAAAATCGATTGGAGGAAGTCTGCCGAATGACGACTTCTATTACCAGAAGTAAACGGGAATCAAGATTAAAAAAATGGCAGCGTACTGCGGCCGCGATGCTTTTCTGGATCGCGGTCTGGCAGTGCGCTGCCTTTTTTGTGGGCAAAGAGGTTCTGATCCCGAGTCCTGTGCGGGTCGTTCGGCGGCTTTGGGAGCTGGCCGGGCAGGAGGAATTCTGGACTATGGCGGGCGCCTCGCTCTGGCGGGTGTTGCTCGGTTTTGCCGCCGCGCTGGCGGCCGGGATTCTGTTGGCGGTGCTTACGGCAGCTTCGCGCATTTGCCGTGCGTTGCTGCAGCCGCTGGTCTCTGTGATTCGCGCAACTCCGGTGGCGTCCTTTATCATTCTGGCGCTTGTGTGGCTGCAAAGCGCCAGAGTACCGGTGTTTATTTCATTTTTGACAGTGGTGCCCATCGTGTGGGCAAACGTGGAAAGCGGAATCCTGCAGACGGATCAAAAGCTGCTGGAAATGGCGAAGCTTTACCGTTTTTCCCGTTGGAAAACGCTGCGGCACGTTTATATTCCGTCGGTACAGCCATATTTTTTGAGCGCTTTTACCACGGGACTGGGGTTTGCGTGGAAGTCCGGCATTGCGGCCGAAGTAATCGCCAACACACGCAATTCCGTCGGCGGCCAGATTTATAACGCGAAGATCTACCTGGAGACACCGGACCTGTTTGCATGGACGCTGGTAGTAATTGCACTGAGCATGCTGCTGGAAAAGCTGCTGGTCTGTCTGATTTTGGGATCGACGAAGCGGCGCGAAGGGAGAAAAAACGGATGATCCGGTTGAAAAACGTGGAAAAGAGGTTTGGAAGCCAAACCGTTCTCCGCGGTGTGAATGGGGAATTTCCAGAAGGAATCACCGCTTTGCTCGGGCCTTCCGGCGGAGGGAAAACAACGCTGCTGCGGTTGATCGCAGGACTGGAAGCGCCGGATACCGGAACGGTAAGCGGGACAGAAGGGAAAAAGGTCTGCTTCCTGTTTCAGGAGCCGCGGCTTTTGCCGTGGTTGACGGCTGAACAGAATGTGCGGGTGATCCAGGAAAAGCATCCCGCAGTCAGCGCAGCCGAATGGCTGAAAAGAGTGGGGCTGCAGGGGGCCGAAAATAGGTTTCCGGCAGAGCTTTCCGGTGGAATGTGCCAACGCGTGGCATTCGCACGGGCTTTGGCGTTCGGAGGAGACTGCTTTTTGCTGGACGAACCGTTCAAAGAAATTGACACAGCGGCAAAGAGGCTGATCTTTCCGCTGCTGAAACGCGAAACGGTTGGAAAGACCGTCATTCTTGTGACACACACCGAGGAAGAGGCCCGTCTGCTGTGCGACCGCGAGCTTCGGCTGGAGAACGGCGTGCTGCACGCTGCCGCAAGGTGATCTTTTGCGGCGGGGCGCAAAGGATCAGCCCTTTTCGCCGGACGGGACAAGAATACCAAGCCGGTCCAACGCGTCGGTAATGCGTTGAAAAGCGGCTTTGTCCGGTACGCGGATCATATGAAAATGAAAGCCGTCGGTCAGATCGCAAAGCGGGTTGGCGTTGGAGTGTTTCGCTTTGGCAATGAATTCGTCGGCGTCATAACGGGACCGGATATTCAGGTCGGCGCTGATCTGTCCGTATAGCGGATGCTCTACCACAACGCTGAGGACAGAGCCGCCGTTGTCCACAACCGCGTAAAACTCATCCCGGATGCGGTTGATGCGGTGGCGGCAGGCGATGCTTTCCAAAAGACCGGGGTCCGGTGTTTGAGAAAGAGAATACCCACGGGAGGTAGCAAGAATTTTTTTGCCGTTTGCGCGCAGGATCGCAATGTCTGAAACGATGATCTGCCGCGTTACGCCGAAATGCGCGGCAAGCGCAGCAGCCGGAACAGAGTCTTCGGTTTGCGCAAGGATCTGAAGAATATTTGCACGCCTTTCCAACTGATTCATCTGTACCCAAGCTCCTTTTGATTCTGTGGTGTCTCGGAAGTATTTGATCTTTTCATGATTATAACACAAGGCGAAGATGCATTCAATCTTGACAGAGAAAGCAATAGGTGTATAATACTGTATATACACCTATATGGACACTGTTAAGAGGAGGATGAACGATCATGCGGGAGAAAAAATGTGCGGTTTTAGTGGTGGATATGCTCAACGATTTTGTAACGGGGGCCCTGAAGTGTGACCGGGGGCTTGAGATTGTGCCAAAAACAGCCGAGTTGCTGCGCGCTGCACGTGAAAAAGGAGTGCCGGTGATTTTTTGCAACGATGCACACCTGAAGAATGTGGATCACGAGCTGAAGCTTTGGGGAGATCATGCCATTGCAGGCACAAAGGGCGCGGAGGTGATTCCGGAGCTGGAGCTTTGTGAGAGGGATTATGTGGTGCCCAAACGCCGTTACAGCGGCTTTTTTCACACAGATCTTGATTTGCTGCTTCACGAGCTTGGCGTGAACACCGTGATTATGACCGGATTGCACACGCATATGTGTGTGCGGCATACTTCGGCGGATGCCTATCAGCTGGGGTATGATATCGTTGTGGCAAAGGATGCAACCAACTCCTTTACGGCTGAGGACTACGAATCCGGACTGAGATACCTGAAGGAGGTCTACGGCGCCGAAATCAGCGACGTATCCTCTCTGATTCAATCGTTTTGACAGATTATAAAAAGAGGAAAGCTTCCGGTCTTTCAGGAAGCTTTCCTCTTTTTTGCTTTACCGTTTATTTTCTGGGCTGGCGCTGTGCGCTGCTGACCAGACCGCGTTCTGCATCCAGTTTGACCACAAGACCGGATTTCAAGATATGCGTGGCATTTTCTGCGCCGACAATGACGGGGATGTCCATCGCAAGGCCGGCGATCGCCGCATGGGAATTGGCGCCGCCCTGTTCGGTAACGATACCGGCGGCGTTTTTCAGCAAGGAGAACAGCGCGTTCGTCGTTTGAGGAATGACCAGAATTTCTCCGCTGCGGAAATTTTTCAGCGCCTGCTCTTCATTTTCGCAGACGCACAGGCTGGCGCAAACGGACTTTTCGTTAATTCCGCAGCCGGAAACCAGCACGTGACCGACTACCTGAACCTTCATCATATTGGTGGTGCCGGAAATCCCGAGAGGGACGCCCGCCGTTAGCACGACCAGATCGCCGCTTGTTACCAGCCCGGTGCTTTCGGAGGCATCCATTGCGTGCTCGAACAGCTCGTCGGACTCCTGCTCTTCTTCGATCATTAATGGGCGAACTCCCCAGGAGAGGTTCAGCTGGCGGCAGACGCGCTCGTCGGTGCAGCCGCAGATAATGGGCTGCTGTGGACGGTATTTTGAGATCATTCGCGCGGTTTTCCCGGATTTGGTGACTGTAATGATCGCCTTTGCCCCAAGGTCACAGGCTGTGGTGCAGGTCGCGTGTGAAATTGCGTTGGTAACATCTGATATAGCGTTTAGCTTGCGTTCCCGGAACCGGCGCACATAATCAATATTCAGCTCGGCGCGTGTGGCGATCCGGACCATGGTTTTCAGCGCTTCCAGAGGGTAGCGTCCGGCGGCGGTTTCGCCGGAAAGCATGATCGCGCTGGTGCCGTCGTAAATGGCGTTGGCAACGTCGGTAGCTTCGGCGCGCGTTGGGCGCGGGTTTTTTATCATGGAATCAAGCATTTGCGTTGCGGTAATAACGGGCCGGCCGGCCATGTAAGCCTTTTTGATCATCATTTTCTGCAGAACGGGAACTTCTTCAAGCGGGATCTCGACGCCCATATCTCCGCGCGCGACCATGATCCCGTCGGCAACGCGCAGAATATCGTCAATATTCTGCACACCTTCACGGTTTTCAATTTTTGCAATTATATTAATGGAATGGCAGCCGCAGGTTTCCAACACACGGCGAATATCCAGAATATCCTGTGCAGAGCGGGTGAAGGAAGCGGCGATAAAATCAAAGCCGCATTCGGCGCCGAACAGAATATCGGAACGGTCCTTTTCGCTGATATAGGGCATGGAAAGAGAAACATCCGGCACGTTAACGCCCTTGCGGTCGGAGACGACGCCGCCGTTGACGACCTCGCAGACGATGTCTGTCGCTGTTACGCGGAGAACACGCAGCTCTATCAGGCCGTCGTCGATCAAAATCGTGTTGCCGTAGGAAACGTCGTGTACAAGCCCCTGATACGAAACCGAAGCACGGTTTTTGTCCCCTGCCACGTTCTCGGTAGTCAGCGTGAAGGTGCTTCCGGGTTCCAGCGTAACACTTTTTTCTGAAAAGGTTCCAAGGCGGATTTCCGGCCCTTTTGTGTCTAAGATGGTAGCGATAGGCAGCTGCAGCTGTTCCCGCAGCCGCACGACCGCATCAAACTTTTTTTTGTGTGAGGCGTGGTCAGAATGAGAAAAATTAAAGCGGGCGGCATCCATTCCGTGCATCATCATTTGGCGAAGCACTTGCTCGTCGTCGGTGGAAGGGCCAAGCGTGCAGACTATTTTTGTTTTCCTCATGGTAGCGTCATCCTTCCTGATCATCGGCCGGCTTTCCCCGAAGCCGGCGGCAGAATTCTCTTAAAACAGAATCATTATATGCTATTTGCAGGATGATGTACAGTTAATTTTTCTTTACATAAGCGGCGGATCGGAATAAAATCCGGCGCGCGGCCGACAATCATAACAGAACGGCTATTTTCAGTTTTTTGCGGATTTCAGTGGAAAACAATTTGTATTTTATGCTATACTTATTCTGTTGTTTCCGGCAGGAACCGGAACAGAAAGGGCGGAATCATTTGTGAATAAGAAAGAACTGCTTTCGAACGCTTCCCGTTTTTTAAAGTATTTTCTGTTTGCGGCAGCCGTTATTGTTTTTTATAAAACAGTAGACAATCTTGGTCCGATATTCTCCTCTATCGGTCATTTTTTCTCGTTTTTTACGCCGCTGCTGGTGGCTTTGCTGCTGGTGTTTTTTCTGAGAAGACCGGCAGGGTGGCTTGAAAGAAAGCTTGTTGACTGTCGGTTGCCGTTTTTTCGGCGTTTTGCGCGCGGGCTTAGCGTGCTGATTGTTTATCTGAGCCTTTTCGCGGTGATCGGAGTAATTATCGGGTCACTGCTGCCGATGCTGATTTCCGGGCTGGGAGAGTTTGTCGGACAGATTCCGGTATATTTAAAAAGCCTGCAGGAGTACGCCGCAGAGATTCAGCAAAGCGATAATCCTCTGGCGAAATGGAGCCTATGGAACTGGGTCGGAGAGCTTACAGCGGACAAACTGCTGGGGTATTTACCGGCATTTGACGGCGAAAATCTGGCCTCTTACCTGAACGGCGCCAAAAATATTTCCTCCACGTTGCTGAGCATTTTTATCTCGGTAGTTCTTTCTGTCTATATTCTGTTGGAACGAAAAATGCTGGGAGATTTTGTTCGCCGCGTGGTGCGCCTGTTTTGTAAGCCGACAATGGTGGAACGGGGGACGGAATATTTACGACGTGCCAATACCGTTGTTTTTCGTTACTTTTTCGGACAGATCTGCGATTCGCTGATGGTGGGCGTACTGGCGGCCATTATTTTGACCGTTCTCGGTGTTCCGTACGGGATCGTGCTGGGATTCTTATTTGGAATGTTTAACCTGATCCCGTATTTCGGCCCGATTTTTATCTTTTTCGTTGTTATCCTGATCACATTCCTTTCGTGCGGATGGATAACGGCTCTTTGGGCGGCGGTTCTGCTGCTGGTGATGCAGCAGCTGGACGCCAACATCTTAAATCCGAAAATTCTGGGGACCACACTGAATATCAGCCCGTTTTGGGTGATCCTTTCCGTTACCATTGGAGGCGATCTGTTTGGGGTGCCGGGAATGCTGTTCAGCGTGCCGATATTCGCCGTTATTCGGCTGTTTGTTCTGGATTATATGGATTACCGGGAAAAGAAAAAAGCGGATGTGCAGCAGGCGGAGGCTCCGAAGAAAGGGGATTTTTCGGACTGCGGCGCGAAGGAAGAGGAGGCTTTTTCGGCAGAGTCGACTGTGCGGCAGGAAAAAGAGGAAGTGCAGGACAAATGATAAGGGAAAAGTATCCTCAGGACTCTTATACAGAGCAGGTGCAGGTGCTTTCACAGGCTAATCTGAACGGATTTGGCCGTCTGTTTGGCGGAAAGCTGATGGAATGGATCGACGTGGTCGCCGTGGTGGTTGGGCGGCGCCATTCCGAATGCAATGTGACCACAGCCGTGGTTGACTCGTTAGAGTTCCGCGCGCCGGCGCACGCCAATGATACCGTTTTGCTTTGCGGAAGACTGACCTGGGTAGGCAAAACCTCTATGGAGGTTCGTGTGCGTTCCTATGTGGAGGAGCTGGACGGAAGCCGCCGGCTGATCAACACGGCATACCTGGTGCTGGTCGCGCTGGACGAACAGGAACGCCCCACAGAGGTTCCACGACTGATTTTGGAAAGTGAAGAGGATGAACGGCTTTGGCAGGACGGTCAAAAAAGAAGTGAGCTGCGCAGGCAGCGAAGGGCAGAAAAATTTTAACAGCGGCGAATCTGAAAAACGGCCCTGCTCCGGATATCAAACGGAGCAGAGCCGTACGGTTATTTATGGGGGAAAATCGTAAATCGGCGGCACGGCGCCGGTGACCGCAGGCAGGCTTCAGGCTTGCTGCTGTAAAAAGCGGATGACGTCCCGCAGCGTTTGCCCTTTTCCGCGCAGAAGAGCAAGAGTTTCCGCGTCCGGCTCGACCAGGTCCGGCACCATAAACGGCTGAAGCCCGCCGTTGAAGGCGGCGCGAATTCCGTTCAGAGAATCCTCAAGGGCAAGGCAGTTTTCCGGTGCTTCGCCGAGCAGCTCGCAGGCTTTGAGGAATACGTCCGGAAACGGCTTGCCGCGCTGCACCATGTCGCCTGTGGCAACGGCGTCAAACCGGTCGGTTATGCCGGCCATGGAAAAGTACCGCATGGCATGCTCCCGGCGCGTGGATGTGGCAACGGCACGCCGGTAACCGTTCTGCTCCAGAAAATCGAGCAGTTCATAAAGCCCCGGCTTTACCGGAAGCCCGTTTTTTGCGATGATGGCGTCCATGATCTCCACCCGGCGGGCAAAAAAGCGTTCGCATGGAAAATCTTCTCCGCATGCTTCGCGCAGCATCCGGCTGTTTTCCTCCTTACTGCGGCCGAACGCGGAGTAAATCAGAGTCTCTCCGTTGTCGATTCCGCAGGCTGTTTTGGAAATTCGTTCGGTGTCGAACATCAGCCCGTCCATGTCAAAAATAACTGCGCGGATCATTTGCAGCATCCCTTTCGTTTTTTCATTCTTTCAGTATAGCGGATCCGGAGGGAAATGAAAAGGAATTTATACGCTTTTTTTGCTTGTGAAGACTTGCTTCTTTGCGGCCGGCGGTTATATAATAAGAAAAAGCATATTGAGGAGGCATTCTCATGTTGAGATTTCAGGATGGAGACAAGATCCTTTTTACCGGGGATTCCGTAACAGATGCAGGGCGCGGGCGCCCTGTGGGAGAGGGACTGTGGGAAGGTGTCGGCAACGGGTATGTGCGTTCGATCGATACCATGTTGAATGTATGTTATCCGGAACTGCTGCTGCATATCTGCAACACGGGGACCAGCGGCAACACCTCACGCGATCTTCGCGGGCGCTGGCAGTCCGAGGTGCTCGACCTGACCCCTGATTTTCTGGTGATGTGCATCGGCTTTAACGACGTTTGGCGTCAATTTGATTCTCCGGCGTGCCGCAGCCAGCATGTGCAGTCGGAAGAATACCGTGAAAACCTGATTTGGATGATCGATTCCGCGCAGCCAAAAGTAAAAGAAATGATTCTGATGACGCCGTATTACATGGAGCCGTGCCGCGAGGACAGAATGCGCGTCCGGATGGATGAATACAGAAGAATCATGCAGGAAGTTGCAAAAGAGAAAGGGCTTTGCTGCATCGATCTGCAGAAGGAGTTTGACGATTATCTGCAATATCGCCATTCGTCTTACATTACATGGGATCGTGTGCACCCGGGGTGGATCGGCAGTCTGATCATTGCGCGCGCCTTTCTGCGCAGTGTCGGATTTGACCGCCAGGTGATCTGAGGCGGCGAAGAACGCCGTTGTCAGAAAGGAGAAAGACATCCGACAAAAACAGCAGGCAGTACCGCTCCTACGGTACTGCCTGCTGTTTTGAATGTGAGGAAGAACAGAGCCTCCCGGTTACAGATACAATTTGCTTTTTATACGAAAAAAACTTCGTGTTTTCGGCGTAAAAACGAAAAAACAGTTTCCTTTTTGGAAAAGTAGTGTTATAATAAATCTGCGTATTTCAGAATACACATTGGCAGCTTTTTTATTTTTACAGTTATTATTTTGATTTCTATTTCTTTCTTGATTTTGATATTTTTTGCGGCGGGTTTATGCGTTATTCCATGTCTGCACGGGGAATACTACGGTTACGGTCCTGTGCGCAGATCCCCAGAAAAAAACGAGGAGTTGTTCCGGTTGGAAAAATTTATAATAAACGGCGGTCAGAAGCTTCACGGAGAGATTCCGATCAGCGGCGCCAAGAATGCGGCAGTTGCGATTATTCCGGCAGTTGTGCTTTGTGATGAGAGCTGCAGAATTGAGAATATTCCGAACATCAGCGACGTTTCCATGATGATTCATATCCTCAGCGAGCTTGGCGCGCAGGTTAAGATGATTTCTGATTCTGTGGTGGAGATCAATCCGCGTTTTATTTCAAAGCCGGTGGCATCGTATGAGCTGCTCAAGCATATGCGTGCGTCGTATTATCTGTTAGGCGCCATGCTCGGGCGTTTTGGCAGGGCGGAGGTCTCCATGCCCGGCGGCTGCAATTTTGGCGTGCGGCCCATCGACCAGCACCTGAAGGGCTTTGCGGCGCTTGGCGCCGAATGCGCCATTCGGCAGGGAAT
>JAHZES010000021.1:9617-13555 GCA_019421725.1 Clostridiales bacterium
GTTTCAGTCGGAGCAACCGTCAATATTATGCTGGCGGCCACCAAGGCAAGGGGACTTACGGTAATTGAAAATGCGGCAAAAGAGCCGCATATTGTAGACCTTGCAAACTTTTTGAACTCCATGGGAGCCGATATTCGCGGCGCAGGAACGGATGTCATTAAAATTTACGGTGTGGAGCACCTTTCCGGAACAACTTATTCCATTATTCCGGACCAGATCGAGGCCGGAACCTATATGGCGGCGGCAGCTGCTGCCGGCGGCAGCGTGCTGATCAAAAACGTGATCCCGAAGCATCTCGATTCGATCACCGCAAAGCTGGAGGAGATGGGTGTCAGTGTGGAGGAGTATGACGATTCCATCCGCATTACCCGCGAAGAGCCATTACACCGCTGCAATATCAAAACGATGCCTCACCCAGGATTTCCTACCGATATGCAGCCCCAAATTGCCGTGCTGCTTGCATTGGCCGACGGTACCAGTATTTTGACCGAAAGCGTTTGGGATAATCGTTTCCGTTATGTGGAGGAGCTGCGCAGAATGGGCGCGCAGGCATCGGTGGACGGCAAAATTGCCGTTTTTGAAGGGGTACCGGAGCTGACCGGTGCACAGGTTCGCGCAACGGATCTGCGGGCAGGCGCCGCCTTGATCATTGCAGGGCTTGCCGCTCACGGCGTTACTCAGATTGAGGATATTTTCTATATTGATCGCGGATACGAAAATATTGTGGAGAAGCTGACGGCTGTGGGAGCCGATATTCGCAGGGTGGAGGTTCGCGAGGAAACGGTGATTCCAAAGGCACTTTGAAAGCAGAAGATTTTGTTTGAAAAGCATCGGCAGGAGTGCCCGGAGTTGCCCGCAGGATCGATTTGCAGGCACGGCGCTCCTGTTTTTGTTTTTATTTTTCAGAAAGGAAAGCATAGCGATGGAACGGACGATTCTGCATTGCGACTGCAACGGATTTTTTGCTTCGGTTGAGTGTGTTCGCCGCCCGGAGCTGAGAGCAGTGCCGATGGCTGTCTGCGGAGACCCGAAAAACCGCCACGGCATTATTCTGGCAAAGAACGAGCTTGCTAAAAAATTCGGCGTGGCAACGGCGGAAACCATTTGGCAGGCAAAGAAAAAGTGCCCGCAGCTGGTGCTGGTTGCACCGCACAGGGAGGAATATACCCGGTATTCCCGTATGGTCAACGCGATTTACCAGCAGTATACAGACCGTGTGGAGCCGTTCGGGATCGACGAATCATGGCTTGATGTAACAGGATGCGAAGCATTGTTTGGCGACGGAGAAACGATTGCAGAAGTTTTGCGGCGCCGGGTGCGCGAGGAGACAGGGCTGACGATCTCGGTCGGTGTTTCGTTCAATAAAATCTTTGCGAAGCTGGGGAGTGATTACAAAAAGCCGGACGCCACGACGGTGATCTCACAGGAGAATTTTCGGCAGATCATCTGGCCGCTGCCAGTGAGCGATCTGCTTTATGTCGGCCGCGCGGCAACGGAAACCTTACGGCGTCTTGGAATTACGACAATTGGCGAGCTGGCGAGGGCAGATCGAAAAAGCCTGGAGCTCGCACTGGGCAAGCTGGGAGACCAGCTTCTGCGTTACGCGAACGGTGAGGACGAAAGCCCGGTGCACCGAACCGATGAAAAGCGTGAAATAAAATCCGTGGGGAACGGGATGACGTTCCCGGCCGATCTGCGGACCGAGGAAGAAATTTGGCCCTGTGTGCTGGCGCTGTCCGATTCGGTCGCTACCAGACTCCGGCGCCGCGGCCTGCGGGGAAGGGTGGTACAGGTGACCGTTCGTACCGCAGATTTTCGGGATATTCAGCGCCAACGGTTGTTGGATACGCCGACCTGCATTGCGCAGGAAATTGCCGCGCAGGCAATGGAGCTGATTCGTCTGGCAAGAAAAAAAAACGAGCCGCTTCGCATGGTTACGGTAACGGCTGCGTCCGTAACGGATACAGACTGCGGCGAACAGCTGAGTCTGTTCGAAACCGGTAAGCCGGAGCGCAGGGAAAAGCAGGAACGCGCAGAACGGGCTATGGATAAGATCCGCGGTAAATTTGGAGCGGGCGCGGTCACCTTTGGGGCGGAATTAGAAAAAAGTTCTTCAGGAGAAAAACATGACGGCAGCAGTTTGAAAGAATAAAAATTTTTTTCAGAATAAAACAGCAAAAGATTCGTTTTTTCGGATAATTTTCAAAAGAAAAATAATTTTTTTTCGGTTTATATTATGTTATAATTGTTTGGGAGCTTGGTTCCCTTTTCGATGAAAGGATGAAGAAATACGAAACCGGTATTTGATAGAAAAGCGGGGCTGACAGCATTTCTGCTGCTGGTTGTTACCGTACTTGTACAGCTGGGTCTGGTCTGTGCAGCGCCGCAGGCTTCTGCTTATATTTTCGGTTTTCCGTTTCCGTTTGTAACGTTGACGGTGCCGGGAGCAGATCAAAGTCTTGCTTTTTTTGCAGTTTTAGGTCAGCACGTTACAGGCTGGGCATTATACCCGATCTCGTTGCTGGTCGATCTTGGGGTTTGGTTTCTTTTGTATTTTTTGGCGGCCGCAGTACTGCTGCCGCTGCTGCATCGAAAATAATTTGGCGCATACAGGGGTGTATGCAGAAAGGGTGACTGGGGTATGGCAGAAAAAATGACTATGGAAGACATTCGCAACCGGGTAGAAAGCGTGATCGGCAAGCTGAGAGAAAACCACATGCAGGGCTATTTTGTGGAAAAGAAAGAGGACGTGCCGGCGATGGTGGCATCATTGCTTACCGAGGGAGAAACGGTCGCTGTCGGCGGATCGGAAACCTTGAAGCAGTGCGGTGTAATGGAGCTGCTCCGCAGCGGTAACTACAAATTTTTGGATCGGTACCGTGAAGGACTGAACGAGGAAGAGCTTCACAGGATTTTTGTGGAATCGTTTGGCGCGGATACTTATCTTTGCAGCTGCAATGCGGTGACAGAGAAGGGCGTTCTTTATAACGTGGACGGAAATTCCAACCGTGTTGCGGCAATTCTTTACGGACCGAGGTCTGTGATCATGGTTGTCGGCTATCAGAAGATCGTAAAGAATCTGGACGATGCCGTAAGCCGTGTGCGCACAGTGGCCGCGCCGTTAAACTGCCGCCGGCTTGGCTGCCACACATATTGCAGCGAAACCGGAAAATGTATTGAACTGGGGAACGAAATTTCTTCCGGCTGCCGCACCGACAGCCGCATTTGCAGCAATTTTGTGATCAGCTCAAAGCAGCGCCAGAAAAACCGTATCAAGGTTATTTTTGTTGGTGAAGAAGTCGGCTATTAACGGCTGCAGAGAAAATATAAAACCCGCTGCAAATACCTGCTCAGGTATTTGCAGCGGGTTTTTGCTGTAATGCGGCAGTAGAAGCATACCTGTGATGCAGGTTGGCAATTCAAGACTTTACGAAAAATGGCATTCATATCGAACGAACTCATAAAAAATTGCAGTTGGCGACAGGTTTTTAAAATTTTACTGCATAAATTTTTAGATGTGCTATAATACGAACGAAGCGAAGGGTGTAAAAAGCGTTTTGGGATAGAAAAATGGGATATTTGTTTTTAGCAATCGCTCTTTTATGCGGTTGTACAAAAGGGTATTGCGGCAAAAAAACAAGCGGCGCCGTTAAGGAACTTCGGGATGCGATGCTCGCAAACATAGTAAGAATGCTTTTTTGTGTTGTAGTTGGCTTTGCTGTTTTGGCTCTTCAGGGCGAGGTTTCTCGTTTGAGGGTAGATTCAAACACACTGCTTATAGCGGATTTTTCTGGCATCGCAACAGCGATGTTCGTGGTTTTATGGCTCGTAGAGGTGAAAAAGGGCGCTTATATGATGATCGATGTTTTTTTATTGCTTGGGTCAATATTCCCAATAGCGGTAAGCACCGTTTTGTTTGGTGAAAGCATTAAAATAAA
>JAHZES010000021.1:13655-16748 GCA_019421725.1 Clostridiales bacterium
CAGCAGTGATAGTAATGTGCTCTTACAACAATTCCGTAAAGGAAAAAATGAGCCTTACATCGTTTATATTGCTTTTTTTATGCGGGCTGGCAAACGGCGCTGCAGCATTATCGCAAAAGCTTTTTGTAGTTTATGTGAAAGACGGTTCCAACGTGGTGTTTAACCTTTATACATACGTTTTTTCGGCCATTGTGCTTGCCGCATGCTATCTTCTGTTTGGCATTAAAGGTACGCGGCAAAGTAAAAATGTCTTCAGCAATAATAAAGCCCTGTTTTGCTATATCTGTGTGATGGCTCTGTGTCTGTTTTTGTACTCATATTTTATGACAATGGCGGCAGCATACTTACCGGCGGTCATTCTTTATCCTCTCAGTCAGGGAGCCGGCCTTATTCTTTCGTCTTTAATGGCGGCCTTGTTCTTTAAAGAAAAAATCACAAAAACATGCATGTTAGGATTAATACTGGCGTTTGCGGGGCTGATTGTTATGAATATGCTTTAAACCGTTAGCATTGCCGATGACGGTGTCTCATGCTTTTATAAAAACCCGGGATCTACTGAGAGAAAGTAAGTCCCGGGTTTTTAAGTGCTCTTTTTTTAATTCAGCTTCCGTCTGGAGATGACTTCTACAGCGACACCGAGAATTTTGGCGTAGCCGTTGTCAAAGTCACTGCACTTGACAAGGATTGGTTCATATTTGCTGTTTTCCGGCATCAGCAAAACCGTGTCGCCAACGCGCTTGTAACGCTTCAGGGTAGCGCTGTCTCCATTGACAAGGCAGGCGACGATCTGTCCGCTTTCGGTACAGTCCTGCTTATGGATCAGTACAAGTGAGCCGTCAGGAATCCCGGCGCCGATCATGCTGTCTCCGCGCACAGAAAGATAGAAATATTCCTCCGGGTTTTTTAAGCCTTCGGCAGGTTCGTAGCTGATGATATTTTCCTGTGCAAGAATGGGCTGCCCGGCGGCAATTTCCCCGTAAACCGGGACTCTGGGAATCTCATCGACGGAAGTGCAGTTGAGGGGCATCTGGTTTTGATGCTCCAGCCGGCCAATGGCGGCGCCGCTGAGTAAAAAATCTACGGAAACGCCGAAAAGCTCCGAAATTTGAAGCAGAGTCTGATAAGGCGCCTCGCGCTTGCCAAGCTCATAATTGCTGTAGGTCTGCCGGCTGATGCCGAGTTGATCGGCGACCTGCTGCTGGGAATAGCCGCGGCTGCGGCGAAGATGCTGAAGTGCTTTCATGAACGGGACACACCCTTTCCGTTTGGTCACAGATGAAAAACAAAGCCGTTTCTTTTAAACTTAGTATAGCAACAAAACGTTTCGTGCGCAAGGGCTAAATAAAAAATAGCAACAAAAAGTTGACAAAAATTAAGTTCTGTGATATGATACGCAACATAACGAAGCAATACAAAACAAATTTCCACGAAGCTTCTGGTGTTTTAACTATAGCGCAACAAAATGGGGCATTTAATAAATTGATCGGTGTTGTCTTGCGTAAAGAGAGAACGTCTAATTGTGTGATTATAAATCACACAACCGAAGTGAAACGAGCAGCAGAAGGGAGAGGAGCGAAGAGGAGCCGCCGCAGAAAAGATTGTATTTTTATTTTACAACAAAATTTGTCCGGATTTCAGGACAATGAAGGAGTGATGAAAATGGGAAAAAAGCAAAAGGAACGACCGCCCCGTCCGTATGAAACACGGCCGTTTACACAGGATACCGTGTTTTTTGCGCGGCTTTGGTATCTGGGCCGCTGCGGGGGATGCAAAGCGCTGAGCACCATGAGTATCCGGCAAATTGCGAAGCTGCTGCACCGCTCTCCACAGAATATTCGGGAGGCCATCGGCGTGGAGTGGCTGCGGGAGGAGGACCGGCTGTGCGGTGAAGTGAAGGGGAAGGGTAAAAAATGTACATCGGCTTCGGAATAAACAAAGGAGTTTGCGTGCCGGATGAAGCAGCGCTGGATTATGTTAGACAGCATTTGAATCAGTTGACGCCGGGAGAGCAGCACGAGGTGGTCGAATGGTTTTTTTCCGGTTCCTTTGTACACCGGGAAAAAGACGGCGAGGCATGACCGGAAAACAGAGAAAGGGGGTGAAACAGTGGCGTTTGACAAAAGTAATCTGCACGCTGCCGCGGCCGGTCTGCTGAACGGCAGAGTGCAGCCGGAAATTGTTAAAAATCCGGAACTGGCGCGTGAGATCTGCGCAGGGCTGCGAAAGGGCAAGCCTGCTCGTGACGGAACGATCACTATGGCGCAGGCGATCGTCCTTGCACTCGGCATCCGTGCGCTGGAGGGTGAAAAGGGCGCCGCCGAGCTTTTGGAAAAGCTTTCGCAGCGGCAGGAGCCGGATGGCTCCGCCCCGGAGGACGTTATAGTGCATGTCGCGCTGAACGGCGAGGAAGAAAAATGACCCGAAAACGAAGGAGGACTTGAATTTGCAGTCAGCTGTAAAACAGCGGGTGCGCAGCCTGACGGTGCAGGTGGAGCCCGGAGCAGTCAATGAGGTTTACCGGCCTCTGTTCGGCTGCAAAAAGCGGTATATGGTACTTTACGGCGGCGCAGGCAGCGGAAAAAGCTATTTTCTGGCGCAGCGCAGCCTGCTGCGGGTGTTGGCCGGAGGGAGAAATTTTCTTGTTGTGCGAAAGGTGGCGCGTACCAACCGGGATTCCACATTTGCGCTGTTCCGTCAGGTGATTGCGCGGTGGGGATTGGATAAATATTTTTCCGTTCGGGAAAGTGACTGCAGAATTCGCTGCATGCTCAACGGATACAGTGTCGTTTTTGCCGGGCTGGACGACGTGGAAAAGCTGAAATCGATAACCTTTGAAAACGGCGTGCTGACCGACATCTGGATTGAGGAAGCCAGCGAAATTGCCGAAAGCGATTTTAACCAGCTGGATATCCGTCTGCGCGGAGGAAAGGCGAAAAAACAGATATGCCTCAGCTTTAATCCGATCAGCGCAAATCATTGGCTCAAGCGCCGGTTTTTTGACCGCAGGGACGAAAATGCCGCTGTTCTGCACACCACATACAAAGACAACGCTTTTTTGGACGAGAGCTATCGCGCGCTGCTGGAGGGATATCG
>JAHZES010000211.1 GCA_019421725.1 Clostridiales bacterium
CAGGGCCGCTTTTGTAAATGAAAATAAGAGCGGTCACCACACCCGCCGTCAGCAGCGTTGCGATGAGAACAAGCGCCGCTCGGAAAAAACGATGCCGTGGATTCATGAACAAAACATTTCCTTTCGTTTTTGCTTACCGGATCTGATAACTGGGATCATACTCGACCAGCCGTGCATAAAGCTTCTCTGCGCGCGCGCGATATGCATCGCAGGCCGCATGTGCGCGCTCCAAAGGCACATTGGAGCCTTCTCCATCAGTATCGGAGGCCGCAAACTCGGCCTCTGTCCGCTGCTCCCATGCAGCCTGTTCTGCAGAAAAGGCACTGCTGTCCGGCAGAAGGCGTTGCAGCCGCGCGGCTTCCCTGGAAATTTCATTTTTCCACGCGTCAAGAGCCGTTTCATATGCATTCAGCAGCTGCACATGATTCGATGCATCCGCAACTGCTCTATCCAATGCGGCATCGATTGGATTTTCCGAAAAAGCCTTTGCCGTCACCGCATTTGAACTGGCCGGAACCGCACTTGATAAATCAATTTCTTCCTCGGAGGAAACAGCTTCCTCGGAAGACACGACTTCCTGCGAAGATATCTGCAAAACCGATGAAGACGACTCCTGCTGCAGCGAGGATGTCTCCTCCGGTTCTGTAACCGCCGTTTGAGCAAGAAGCACACAAGTGCAAAATGTCAGCACGGCAACCGCTGCCGCAGTCAAACCGAGGATCAGATAAAACCGTTTATCTGAATTTTGCGGACGCTTGCTGCGCGGCGGCTTTTTTTGCCGCGGGTGGGCATACCGTCCCTGAGCCATTGTGTATTTCTCCTCTCTGCTAAAGTGTATCGCGGCGCAAAATCAACCCTTTGGCGCGTCGGCGGCAAACAGCCGTTCCATGGTTTTTTCGTCTGCGATCCCTGTCTCCTCCAACCCGGCGCGTTTCTGAAATTCCTGTACAGTGGCCTTTGTCCAATATCCATAAAAGCCGTCTCCCGGCGGCTGCATATATCCCAGCTCGATCAGACGATCCTGCAGCACCAGAATATCTGTTCTGGAAGAATTTGCGTCTACTCTGGAAGGACGCGCAGCGGCAGAGGATGTGTCTGAAGAAGCCTCCTGTGATGAGGCCGGTGAAATCAATCCTTCGGTTTTCAGCTCCGGATACATGGTTCCCGCCAGCTCAATTACAGCGTCCAGCATGGAAGAGCCCTGGTTTTCCATCAGCGCACCGTCAATTTCATAAAGCTTCCCGTTAGTCACTGCGGCCAACGAAGCGAACGCATCCTGCTGCATCAGCGTCTCCTTCAGCCCCTTGGCACAAAAAATGTAATCGGGGTCGGCCGTCGCAAGCTCGTCCGCAGAAAGCGTTCCTCCATCCGCCGCAATATTCACCGCACCTGCATATGCAAGCAGCTTACCCGTCATGGTGCTGTCCGAGGCAAATTCGCCCTCCGCATTGATCACATATCCCGCCGTAACACCGGCGCGGTCGTCCGGAATCAGACGTTGGATATCGTCCAACGCGGAAAGCAGACTATCAATTCTTCGTTTTGCTGCAGTATATCCTGTTTTGGCGCCGCCAAGCGCCGTGCCGGTCGTTGTAAAAAGCGCGGTCAGTTCTTCTCTTGTGGATGCTTTGGGTAAAACAAGAACCTGGATCCCCGCGTCGGAAAAGCTTTTGGCAAGCTCCTCTGACGGCTCAATTTCCGTCAAGGCAAGCTGCACACCGGCGGCTTTCAACGCTTCAATATCCGGAGCCTCCGCACTGCCTGCCGACGGCAAAACCGACAGTTCTCCTGCGGTACATTCTTCGCTGCGGGCCGCCAGCTTCAGCTCATAGACAGAACCGAGGCTTGTTACAATATCTGCAAGCGACGGCGAAAGGACCGCCACTCTGGAAGGACTCTCACTGATTGTTACTTCGTTAATCTGCACCGGGTAATCATATTCCGCTGCACCGGATTCCGTACTGGCCGGTTTGGGTGAACAGGCGGAAAAAAGCATTACTGCTCCGAGAAAAATCCCCGCGGCACGCGCAATGTGACGATAAAGCGAATGTACCGTTCTACCTCTCATTTCGGAACTCCCCCATTTTTTGTTGCTTCGGAATTCACATCCGCGCGAAAACCGAAATTGTCTCCGCCGCGGAAATCCGTTTTTGAAACAGCTGAGAATATTGTATCACAGTCGGCAGCAAACGGCAACCTGAAAATCCTTTCATATCCAGGCCAAAATTCTTCCGGGCTGATGCCGTCCGCATTTCCCGGAAAGTCTTTTTCAGCTCGACTTCCTTCGGCTTTGCAATATCTGTTTCACACCTCAATCAGAAAGCAAAAAGATGAGCTGGCAACCTTTTTTGGGGAAACCCGCTCATCTTTTTTCAGCACGCTATTTTGCAACGCGCCCCTTTTGCATATTCAGAACCGGTTAAAAGGAAACCACCAGCTGCATTTTAAACTGTTCCTCGCCAAATACGGCATGGGGAATCCCCTTTGGCATAATAAGCGTTTCTCCCTCGCTAAGAACAAATATCTCGCCGCCTACTGTAAATCTCCCTGTGCCCTCCAGTACCGTAACCATTGCATCACCGCCCGCTGCGTGCGTGGAGATCTCCTCACCTTTGTCAAATGAGAAAATAGTCATGCTCATATGCTGGTTCTGCACAAGTGTTTTGCTGACGACCTGTCCCTCCTGATATGCGACTAGATCCTTTAATTTGAGCTTTACCTGTTTTTCGATATTCTTGTACATATTTACTGACCCCCAGATTTTCTCTATATTCCGGCAGCAGCCGCCCGACTATGCAGATAACATTTGCTTTCGTTTTCACTCCGGC
>JAHZES010000212.1 GCA_019421725.1 Clostridiales bacterium
ACCGCATGGTCGACGAAAAACAGCAGGACGTCGTGATTTCCTCCTGCTGCCATTCCGTCAATCTGCTGATTCAGAAGCATTATCCGGAGGCCCTGAAATACCTTGCAAAAATTCAGTCCCCCATGCAGGCGCACTGTGCCGAAATCAAACGGGAGCACCCCGAAGCAAAGACTGTTTTTATCGGCCCATGCATTTCAAAAAAGGATGAGGGCGATCTTTATCCCGGTATTGTGGACTGTGTACTTACCTTTGAAGAGCTTTCCCAGTGGCTTGCCGAAGAAAGCATTGTTCCGGAACAGGACACCGACGGAAACCGCCAAAGCCGCGCCCGCCTGTTCCCTACCACGGGCGGGATCCTTCGCACCATGAAATGCGACAACGCAGACGTGTCCTACCTCGCGGTAGACGGCACCGAAAACTGCATTCACACGCTGGAGGATCTTCTGAACGGAAAGATCAGCAATTGCTTTATCGAGATGTCGGCCTGTGTGGGCAGCTGCATCGGCGGACCGATCACCGCAAAACACGGGCTTTCCCCCGTTCGCAGCTTCATGGCCGTAGACCGTTTTGCCGGGAAGGAGGATTTTCCTGTTCCGGAGGTTGCGCCTGAATTGCTTGAAAAGCATGTAGCCTCCATGGAGATTCGCCGGGAGATTCCGGGCAGCGCCGCTATTGCAGAGATTCTGCGCCAAATGGGTAAAACCTCCCCCGAACAGGAGCTCAACTGCGGCAGCTGCGGCTACAACACCTGCCGCGAAAAAGCAATTGCCGTTTTCAACGGCAAGGCAGACCTTACAATGTGTCTGCCGTTCCTGAAAGAAAAGGCGGAATCATTTTCCGACAATATTATCAAAAATACGCCAAACGGTATCCTTGTGCTGAACGAGCAGCTGGAGGTCCAACAGATCAACCGCGCCGCATGTAAAATTATGAACATTAAAAACGCGGGAGATATTTTGGGAGACCAGGTCGTCCGCGTGCTGGATCCGACAGTGTTTTTCGACGTGCTGCAAAGCGGACGCGCCGTTCGCGACCGGCGCGTTTATCTGGCGGAATACCAGAAATATGTTGAGCTGACCGTTATTTACGATAAAAGCTACCACATTGTAATGGGATTTATGCGCGACGTTACCGATGAAGAAGACGAACGGGCAAAAAAAGAAACGCTCAGCAGACAAACCATTGAGATCACAGATAAAGTGATCGAAAAGCAGATGCGCGTTGTGCAGGAAATTGCTTCGCTGCTTGGTGAAACAACCGCCGAAACAAAAATCGCCCTGACCAACCTGAAGGAGTCGCTGAACGATGAATAATCTTTGCACCGACATTGGCTACTACAGCCTGAACAAGCGCGGCGAACAGCTTTGCGGCGACCATGTGGACGTGGTGGAGCAGAACGAAACTTCGCCGGTCATCGTTTTGGCAGACGGTTTGGGCAGCGGCGTAAAAGCCTGCATTCTCTCCACACTGACAAGCAAGATCATTTCCACAATGATGGCCAAGTCGATGCCGATTGAGGAATGTGTGGCAACCATTGCCTCCACACTGCCTGTCTGCGAGGTGCGCGGGATCGCTTATTCCACTTTCACCATTATTCTGATTCAAAACAATGAATCGGCCGATATTATTCAATACGATAATCCGCATGTTATTTTACTGCGCAACGGCAAAAACTTTGTTTATCCCGAAACAGCGTCTGAGATCGGCGGCAAAACCATTTACCGTTCGCACATTACGCTGCAGAAAAACGATACCTTTATCGCCATGAGCGACGGCGCAACTTATGCCGGTGTGGAAAAGTCGTTGAATTACGGCTGGCAGCGGGAAAACATCATCGACTTTATGGAAACAATGTACGACAGCGAGTTCACGGCAAAAACCATCAGCACCATTCTCCTTGACGAATGCAACCGGCTTTATGAAGGCGAGCCTGGAGACGACACCACCGTCTGCACGGTCAAAATTCGCGAACGGCAGCCGATGAACCTGATGATCGGTCCGCCGGCAAACCCGGATGATGTTACAAAAATGATGTCGCTGTTCTTTTCCAAAGAAGGCAAACACATTGTCTGCGGCGGCACCACCTCGTCGCTGGCGGCACAGTTCCTTGGAAAACCGCTTGATACCGGCCTCCCCGTTTATATTGACCCCGAGATTCCTCCAACCTCTAAAATCGAGGGCGTCGACCTGGTAACTGAAGGGGTGATCACCATCAACAAGGTGCTCTCTTACGCCCGGAATTATCTGGAGGACAACGAACATTACAAACAATGGAGCTATAAAAAGGACGGCGCCTCGCTGATTGCCCGGATGTTGTTTGAAGAAGCCACCGACATCAATTTCTTTGTCGGCCGCGCAGTGAACCCTGCGCACCAGAATCCAAATCTGCCGATCAACTTTAACATCAAAATGCGTTTGGTCGACGAGCTTTCTGAATGCTTGAAAAAAATGGGAAAACGCATTAAAGTAAGCTATTTCTAACCTCCGGTTCCCCGAGAAAGGACAATTGCACAAAGAGAAAATTCGATACAAAAGTTCAGCATCTGAAATACAAGGTATTGCGTGAGGTTGCGCGCCGTGCGTTTGACGGCACATTAATGGAGGAATACAACGAAATTCCTAAAGTGATTGTTCCCGGCGAAACAGCCACCATGCGCTGCTGCATTTACAAAGAGCGCGCTATTGTTCTGGAACGGATGAAGCTTGCAATGG
>JAHZES010000213.1 GCA_019421725.1 Clostridiales bacterium
CCATCTGCCCGCCGACGCTTCGGCCGCGGCAGCCGTTGAGCAGCGGACTGTAGCTGTCGAACGGGAAAACCTGATGTCTGCACACAACTTCCGTATTGCTGCAGCTTTTACCGTTTACATTGATAGAACCGAGCAGCGCGTTATAAACGGAGATTTCGATCTGATCGGCATATTTCGGGTCTCCCGTCAGGCAGAGCAGCTGCCAGCAGAATTTCATCCAGGTCACCGTAACACACGTTTCCTGCATGATCCCCGTATACGACGGGTCAAACTGATGAATTCTTGAATGGTCGAACAGCTCATGTGTCGTTCCGGCACAGCCGATCACCGTAATGTCGGATTCTATAACTAACCGCGCAAAGTTGAGCGCCATGGTCCTGTATTTTTTTTCGCCGGTCACGCGGTAATATTCCAAAACCCCTTCAAAATTAGAAATCATTTCGTAAGCCTTGGTAACCGCATATTCATACGGATAAAGCTTGCCCTCCAACGCCGCGTCAAAAATATTGAAGCCGCGGGTCCCTCCGCAATCAATAATCTTTTTGGAAAAATCAAGGTATCTTTGTTCCCCCGTCAGCTCATACAGGCGCACGAACGGTTCCAGGATCGAAGAGGAGTTCAGCCCATTCCACCATTCCGAAGTATTTGTAACCGGCATTTTGCCGATCTCGTCATTTCCGATTTTGGCACAGATATAGTCCGCCTGCTTTTTCAGTGCATCTACCACGGAATCCGCCAGCCCATCGTCCCGGCAGATCTCCAGAAAGTACTGCAGACCGAGCATGACGTACTTGCGCCCCCAAAGATCCCATCCGTGAAACTCATTTGTAACCGAATAGGTCGCAATGCGGCCAAATACGTCCTGCGTCGTCAAAAGATCGCGCACGGTCCGCTCCAGGATCCGGTACAGCTCTTCGTTTTGCGTATAGGAATAAGTAAAACACGCGCCGCGCATCATTTTGCCCCAGAATTCATTCCTCCAGCCCAGATTCGAATCGTCCGCGTTTCCGATTCGGAACTGCTCCACAAACAGCGCCCACAGTGCCGGGTCCATCAGCTCAGCCTGTTCCACCCAGCCAATCGCATCCGCTAAAATGCCGGTATACTCTGCGCTCCCGCCAACGGGCGCAAAAAGAACATCCGTCTGGCTTCTGGAAGCATATGCGGTGTATTTCATTTTTGCTTTCTCTCCTTCTGTTCTCTGTTTCAGTTTTATTCAGGCTACGGGCTGCAGCGTTTTAATTAAAATATTTTCGAATAAAATAAGACGGCGTACAGCTCCACGCATGGCAATAGGAGTTAATGAGAGCGTCTCCATAGGGAGAAACATTTAAATCGTCCTTCACGTATACTTCCCAGAACGTATCTGCCCCCAGCTGCACCATGCCGCCCCAATAATTTTTGATATATTCCAGAGCTTCGCTTTTCATGCCGAGCAGCATCATGGCCTCTACGACATAATGATGCATATACGGTGTCACCGGCTGCAGACATTCTTTCGAATCAAGAGCCTGCTGCAAAACGGCCTTCGCCTGTTCGCCGCTTATTACCTTACCTAAAATCATCCAGACCTGCGCATGAACGGAATATTGAAAATGATCGTACGAATTAAGAAAAGCGTTCTTTTCCTCGTTAAAAAGCTGAAGACGCGCTGCGTTTCTGCTGCACTTTAATACCCTTTCCCATTGATCCGCCGTTTCATATTCTCCCAGTTCTCTGGCAAAAGCAATGTTTTTTTCCAGTGCAAACAGAAATACGCCTTCCTCCGCCGTCACCAGCCGAATATCCGGCGCCCAATCAATAAAGCCTGCCCAGCCGGATGGCGGCAATGTAACAATGCGGTTCTGATCAAGCGCTGCAACGGTAATATCTATTTGCTGCTTTGCAACAGGAAACAGCTCCCGCGCCGTTTCAGCATCCCTCGTATGCTCATAGTACTCGCAAAGGGTGACCGTGTAAAGTAAAGCATAATCCATGATCCCCATCCCGTCGTCATAAAACAACTCGGGCTTGCAGTAAAGACACCCGGGAAGGTACTTTCCTTTTTCCGCACAGGCAGCAAACAAATACAGGCACCTGCGCACAAGGCTGTCATTGTGATAAATGTAATAGTCGGTCAATGCCTGTAAACGCAGGTCGCCGGACCACAGGCGTCTGTCCCGCTTCGGTCCGTCCTCATAAACGTTCTGCATGCAGTCGGCAAGTGTTTTTGCTCCCACGCGATCAATAGCCAGCAGTAAAGAGTCCTGCGTTTTCAACGTAACGGTGTCTCCGGAAATATCCACAGAGCTTACGTGACTGACGGTAAAATCCGACAGGCACACCCGCCGCGGAGTGTTCAAGACGGTTACCTCCACATAGCGAAAGCAATATCTTCTCGGCAGTGTTATCATACCGCAAAAATCTATGTGAATCATCTCCTCTTGAAGCCACGAGGCACACAGACCGCCGCTGTAGTCTGAAAAATCGCGCAGAATTTCCGCCGGAATTTCTCCAAAACGCAGCTTCAGCCTGACCGGGGCGTCAAGATATCTATCGCAGCGCTCCACCCGAAACGAAAGCCTTCCT
>JAHZES010000214.1 GCA_019421725.1 Clostridiales bacterium
GATTCCAGCCGCTCCTTGGTGCAGAAGCAATAATAGGCTTTCCCGTCACGCACCAGTTGTTCTGCGTAGGGGCGATACATGGAGAGCCGTTCACTTTGAATATATGGCCCCACAGGGCCGCCGATATCAGGCCCTTCGTCGTGCTGCAGACCAACGGTCCGCAGGGTATTGTAAATCACCTGTTCCGCGCCGTCCACCAACCGCTCGCGGTCGGTATCCTCCAGGCGGAGAATAAATTTTCCGCCCTGTGAACGCGCGATCAGGTACTCGTAAAGCGCGGTGCGCAGGTTGCCCACATGCATAAAGCCGGTCGGGCTGGGGGCGAATCTGGAACGAACCTCTGTTGCCATTAAAAATGCTCTCCCTTCAAGCAGAAGCGCGGCCGAAGCTATCGGCCGGCGGCGGTTTATGATGTATCGGATTCTGCCGGGAACGGAGCCCTGCAGATGTAAAGATGGTTTGGATAAGTAAAGGCCGACGGAGTATTTTTGTAGTATACCACATTGTAACGAAAAAATAAAGGCTTTTTCAGCAGTCTACGGCGGTTTTCAGTGTATTTTCACGAATAACAGGCAGAATTTTTACGGAAACCTATTTTTAAGCAGCGGAGGGCGGGATAAAAGCGCATCGAATCGCCGCACACCTGGCCGCCGGGGAATCTGTAAAATGCGCAGCAGATCGTCAGATGCCTGCCCTTTATGATTTTCGGGTTGCAGTTGCGGCGGGAATATGCTAAAATAATCAAAAACAGAAAACATCATTTTGAAAAACAGAAGCAGTAAAGGATTTCTATTGGCAGGAGGTTATTTTATGTGGCTTCGGATCGGCCTTTTTTCGGAGTCTTTTCCGCCGGTGATCGACGGAGTATCAAATGTCGCTTACAATTATGCAAGATATATCGAACAAAACCATGGAGAAAGCGTTGTAGTAACGCCGAAATACCGGAATGCCGTGGATGATTATCCGTTTCGGGTGATCCGCTATGATGCGGTGATGCCCAAAAAAGAAACTGCTTACAGTGTTGGAAACCCTTATGACCTGAAAACACTGCAGAAACTGCAGCGGCAAAAATTTGATTTGATTCATATCCATAGCCCGTTTGCGTCCTCGCTGATGGCGGCAATGATCGCTCCGCAGCACAAAATTCCGGTTGTGTTAACGTATCATACCAAGTTTGATGTCGATTTTGAGGAACGTATGGATGTCGCCGTGTTCCGAAAGGTCGCAATGAGCTTTGTGATGAAGAATATCCGTGCGGCGGACGAAGTTTGGGCGGTCAGCCGCGGGGCTGGGGAGTCGTTGCAGAAGCTGGGCTATGAGGGCAGTGTGCGCGTTGTGGAAAACGGAACCGATTTTCCGCAGGGCGTTTCCTCCGCAGAGGAATTGGATGCGCTATTTGGCCAAACGTACCGGATTGCGCCGGGAGAGCTGGTGCTTGCCTATATCGGGCGCATGATGTGGTACAAAAATCTTGCGCTGATTATCGATTCGCTTGCCATGGCAAAACGGCGCGGACTGAAGTTCCGCATGTTTTTTGTGGGAGATGGCACGGAACGTCAGGATATTCAGGCGTACGCACAAAAAGCAGGAATTATGGACTGCACCGTTTTTACCGGGGCGGTCAGCGACCGTGCGGAGCTGCGCAAATATTACAGCCGCGCCGATCTGTTTTTGTTTCCCTCCACCTTTGACACCTCGGGGATCGTGGTCAAGGAAGCGGCCGCGTGCCGCTGCCCCGCAATTTTGACGCGCGGCAGCTGCGCTGCCGAGGATATTACGGACGGCGTGAACGGTTTTTTGGCAGAGGAAAACGCAGAAAGCCTCTGCACACAGCTTATGGCCGCCGTTGCAGACCGCGAAAAGCTGCATCAGGTCGGTGTGCGTGCCGGAGAGGACATTTATCTTTCCTGGGAGGACGCCGTGGCGCGGGGTTATCACAGATATGAAGAAATTGTGTCGGAATGGCGCGAAAAAAAGCTGAATGCACGCTGAGGAAAAGGACGGTTGAAATATATGGTCTACACGGTAACATTTAACCCGGCGGTGGATTACGTCATGCGGGCAAAACGGGTAGAATTCGGAGAAACCAATCGTTCTCAAAGTGAAGAAATTTATTTTGGCGGAAAGGGTATCAATGTTTCCGTTGTTCTGCAGCGTCTTGGCATCGCATCCACAGCGTTGGGATTTGTTGCGGGCTTTACCGGAGTGGCGCTGGAGCAGGCGCTCTCCGAGCAGGGCGTGACCACTGACTTCGTCCGGCTGCAAAAGGGATTTACGCGGATCAATGTTAAGCTGAAAACCGACGAGGAGACGGAGATCAACGCGAAGGGACCGGAGATTTCACCGGAAGCACTGGAAAAACTGTTTACCCGGCTGCGCACACTGCAGGCGGGAGATACGTTAGTTTTGGCGGGCAGCATCCCGGGATCTTTGCCGCAGGATATTTACGAAAAAATTATGGAGATGCTTGCGGAGAGGAAGATCCGTTTTGTGGTGGATGCGACCGATGAGCTGCTGCTTCGTGTGCTG
>JAHZES010000215.1:0-474 GCA_019421725.1 Clostridiales bacterium
GACCTCATTAAGCCAGAGCCTGCAAACAATTTTGCGCATAAATCTTGACAGTACCACCGCCTTCCGAAAACAGTTGTTTTGTGGCCGAAAATGCGTTATAATATGAATTATACAAATGAAATGACGAGAAGAAATAAAGAGGAGGCTATTCCAATGAAAGCGGATCTGCATTGCCACACCAAAGCGTCGGACGGATCGCTTGGTACGGACGAACTGATTGGTCTGGCAAAGCGCGCCGGCTTGGAAGCGGTTGCAATCACCGACCATGATACCTTTGCGGGGGTCACAAAAGCGAAAATTGCCGGAGAACGTGCAGGTGTGCGGGTGATTCCGGGAATCGAGGTTTCTGCATGGGATTATTCCCGAAAAAGAAAGGTTCATGTTCTCGGTTACCTTTGCGATAAACCGGAGGTGCTGGGGGAGATATGCCGCACTACGGCGAAGGCCAGGCAAAAAGCGGCTTTGCTGATGCTG
>JAHZES010000215.1:500-2466 GCA_019421725.1 Clostridiales bacterium
TTTATGGCGACCTTTATCGCAAGCTGTTTGACCCGGAAAACGGAATTGCATTTTTTCCTGTGGAATACCCCGATGTGCGCGATATCGCAGAAAGGATTCGCGAAGCCGGCGGAGTGGTGGTTCTGGCTCATCCCTATGAATATGACAGTGTTGATTTGATGGAGGAACTGACGGAGGAGCACCTGATTGATGGAATTGAAGCGTATCATTCCCGCAATCAGCTGGATGATTCCATGCGCCTTTCCGCCTATGCGCACGACCACCATCTGCTGATGACAGGAGGAAGCGATTTCCACGGCATGTACTCTTCGCGCCCGATTCGTCTGGGCTCCTGCACAACACCGGAACAGTGCCTGAAGGAGCTTTTGGCCTTTAAAAGAAAAAAAACAGAGAACGCCTGATTTTACAGAGCTTATGAAAAGGATGATTTGGATATGAAAATGGAGTATCGAACAGAGGGTACCTGCTCCAGAAGAATTTTTTTGGAGTTGGACGGAGATACCATTCGGAGCGTTTCTTTTGAGGGTGGATGTAATGGCAATCTGAAAGGGATCAGCAGTTTGGTGGAGGGAATGAACCGGGATGAGGCAATCGCTCGGCTTAAAGGCATTCATTGCGGATTTAAATCGACCTCCTGCCCGGATCAGCTTGCAAGAGCTTTGGAAGAAAGCAAAAGAAAACAATAATTTTGTTTTAGGTTCTTTCCAAAGGTGGACTTCCATACTATTATTTTGAGGAAAATAAAAGAGGTGGGCCATGTGAAAGACCTTTTTTCGTCAGATGACAGCGATATCAAAATTGCAGATTTCAGCGGTAAACCGCACAATATTCAACCGACCAATGATGCAGAGCAGCAGTATTTATTTCATAAGGCAAACGGTGATCTGCAAAAGGCGGCAGAGCTTGGCCAGCTGCTGGAAAAGCTGTTGTTTTCCGGCGGGGAGGAATTTCTGGCAGTAGGAAAAGAGTGCGGGGCCATGCTGCAGCGTCAGCTTCTATTTTGCTTTGCAGTGGAGGTTACGCTGGAGCGTGCGCTGGAGGACGCGGTGCTGGCGCAGTCGGCACAGAACGCATTTTACGCTGCACTGCAGCGGGAATCTCCGCAGTTTTACCGCTATCTGAACGATTCCGGTGTTTTTTCGTTTTACCTGCTTGCTTATCGCCGGGGCGGTAATGTGGAGCATAGTATAGGAAAGGTTTTCGCAATGCTGAACGACGACGACGAGGACGGGCGGCTGGCGGAGGCAGGAGAAACGCTTTACTGCATGTTCTGCAGCTGTGTTACAGATTCGATTGCTCAGCAAAGGTTCGGAACAAACAGGCGCGCTTCTTCAAACTGAACAAAATAGTGAAGCGGCTGATCTCAGCAAAAATCGCTGAGACCAGCCGCTTTTTAAATTTTGCGATTATTGTCCGTTATTCCTGGCAGTACCCAAGCTCAAACAGGATATCCTCGATTTCAGTCGAGGTTTCGGGTGAATGCGCATAGACGACCGTATTATCCCAAAAGGCCACAATACTGAGGATACCGTTTTCCTTCAGAGTGAACAGCTTGCCGCTTTTACAGGGCAGCACGACGCTGAGACGGTCGCGCTCGTCCGGCTCCATATCGGGAGAAAGATCGTATGAAATACGGTTATAAACCGAATCTGTTGTTTCTCCGTCCGTATATTCATAAAACTCAAAGAATATGTCATTTTTAACGCCGGAAACTACATTGGACAGCTTGTTTTCGTCATAAAACCAATAAGTGGTTGGTCTGTTTGCGGTCTCGAATTTTCTGTTTGACAAAACTGTATGCACGCTGTGAAAGTCGGGTGCATTGTTGGAAGAAAAAGCGTCAGATGCCGGAGCCGGAATCGTTTTTTGGGCGCGTGTTCCCCAAAAAACGGTCCCGAAGATCAGCGCCGCCAGGAAAAGCACAGAAAAAATCCATTTCACAGCCTGGACGCCGATATGGCTATTA
>JAHZES010000216.1 GCA_019421725.1 Clostridiales bacterium
GTTCTGCTGCGGGGAGCTGCACGCTGCCGCAGACCGATCTTAGCGCGGCAAAGCAGCAGCTTTCGCAGGCGATAGCGAATCTCGGGATTCAAAAGCTGCCGGCGGTTACGGTGCTTTGCCTGAACGATGAAGAAACGAAGATCGCGGTCAATGCAATGCTTGGCGAATGGCGCAGCGCGCTGGGGTATTATTTTAATTTGGAGCCGGTCTCCCGGGAAACGCTTGAAAAGCGTGTTGCGGCGGGAAGTTATCAGTTGGCTCTTGTTCCGGTTCAAACCGGCGAGGACGGCCCGCGAAGCTTTCTTTCCGCCGTATGCGGCTTGGCACAGTACAGCTCCGACGCATATGACGCGCTGGTTTCGCGCCTTTATTCCGATACGGTTGCAGCAGCCAAAGAAGCCGAGACCTTACTGCTGGACGAAGCGGTTTTTTACCCAATGTATTATCAAAGCAGATATTACGCCGTGGCGAATACGATTACAGGTCTGGTGATCCATCCGTTTGGCGGCACCGTGGATTTTAACGGAGCCGGAAAGCTGGATCCCTCCTGAAAAGCAACGGATGTTTTGAAAAGCAAGAAAGGGAGCATTTGATGAAAAAACGCAAGCCTGCGCCCTACGCGCAATTTTATGCGCAGCTTGGCGCTGCCGAGCAGCTGGAGCTGGGAAAGTTTTTTTCCGCGCTGCACAGCAGGATCTTGCTGCCGAAAAAACAGAAGAATGCGATGCGACATGATTTTGAAGCCGCCATTCTGGTGCTGGTGCAAAGCGGAGTGCCGCTGCGCGAGGCACTTGGGCGGCTTTCGCTTTGCCGCCTGGGCGATTTTTATTCCACGGCGCCGTCGCAATGGTATCCGTTGGACGACGCAGCCAAGATCTATCCGCTCTCCATGAGCCACCGCGAAATTAAAATGTTTCGCCTTTCGGTTTACCTGACGGAGCCTGTGGTGCCGGAGCTGCTGCAGATCGCGCTGACGTTTACCCTTCGCCGTTACCCGTTCTTTGCGGCAACGGTGAAAAAGGGTTTTTTCTGGCATTATATTGATTCCGAGCGCAGAAGATTTTCGGTTTTTGCCGAAGATCAGCTGCCGTTTGCGCCAATGGACGTTTCGCTCAGCGGTTCGCCGTCGTTCCGCGTCATGTACTTTATGAACCGAATCAGTGCGGAGTATTTTCATATTCTGACCGATGCAACGGGCGGAATGGAATTCCTGAAAACGTTGACAGGTGAATATTTGCGTCTTCGGGGAGTAACGCTGCCTTATTCAGAGCTGCTTGCCGACCCCACGCAGCCGCCCGAGGAGGAAGAAAGCGCCAACGGCTTTGATCGAACGACCGCTGCGGAACAGTCTTCCGGTTTTGTGGATAAGCCTGCCGTACAGATGGGGGGCAGGCTTTCGGCGATTCGTCCGTGCCGGATCCTTCATTTTGAAATGCAGAGCGATGCGCTGCTGCAGTGTGCCCGGCGGCACGGCGCTACGGTAACGGCGCTGATTTTGGCGCTAATGTTCTGTGCGGTCAGGGACGCGACGCCCAAAAAGCGCGGGAGGGTACAGATCCAGGTGCCGGTGAATATGCGCAAATACTATCCGTGCAAAACGCTGCGCAATTTTTCCATGTACTGCTCCATTCGTTTTCCGTTGGAAAAAATCGATTCGCCGGAAGCGCTGATCCCCCAAATTCGGGAGCAGCTGGAGGAGGGGGCCTCCCGCCGGAGGATGAGCGAAATGATGCGCGCTGCCTCTGCGATGGTGCGTTCGCTGCGATGGATCCCGCTTGCCGTCAAGCAGCCGTTTGCCCGGGCGATCACCGGTTTTTTGGGAGACCGGGTGTTTACGACAACGCTGTCGAACCTCGGCGTGGTGAAGGTTCCGGAGGAAATGGCGGAGCACGTGAAAAAAATGGATTTTTCGCTCGGCGGAGGAAAGCTGAACCGGGTGTCCTGCGCCATGGTGACCACGGGAAATACGGCGGTGCTTTCGATCACAAAGCTGACGCACGATCCCACATTTGAAGAATCGCTGAACCGGCGGCTGAAGGAGCTTGGCGTTCCGTTCTGCGTTACCGGCAGCGAGATGATCTGAGCAAAGGACGGTGGATTTTGAATGAACGTTACCATTACTTACCCGGCGATTCGGCGCAGGCTTTTGACAGAGTACCGTATCCGGAGTTTTTTCTTCTGGCTTTTTCTTGCGGCTGCCGCTGCGTGCGGCATTGTAAACCTGTGCGTGGGCGGAAAGGCGTGGAGTCTGGTCGTCGTTTGGTCGCTCTGGCTGGTGTGGTCATGCATTATTACGCATCCGCTGGTTGAAAATCATTGGATGGGAAGGACCACGCACCTGCTGCTTTATATTTGTGTGCTGCTGGTGTTGATTGATGTGCTGCTTGCGCCGGGATGGTCGGATTTTGTAGTGCCGATCATCGGGTTTGGCCTGTTGATTGCGCTGGGCGCGCT
>JAHZES010000217.1 GCA_019421725.1 Clostridiales bacterium
TCCGCAAAGCCGGCAGCGCAGTTTTGCACCGTACCGGCAAGGCCGGTCAAACAGCCGTTTTGTTCCAGAAGCTGGCGCAAAATCCACGCCGTAGTCGTTTTTCCGTTTGTTCCGGTAACGCCGCTGATCACAAGCGAATCAGCCGGCCGGTCGTAAAAATTTGCGCTGAGCACCGCACACGCCTGCTTGGAATCCGCCACAAGAATCTGCGGAAAGTCCTGCGGAAGCGCATGCTGCACCACCGCCGCGGCAGCGCCGCGGTCAATTGCCTCTTTGGCAAAATGGTGGCCGTCCAGGCGGCTTCCCCGCGCACAAACAAAAAGGTTTCCTTTTTCTACTTGCTCTGAATGTTCTGTAATTCCTGTAATTTCAACATCCTGCGCGGTCTGCGCCCTTACAGGCACGCCGTTGAGCAGGGTTGAAAGCTTCATCGGACTGCATCATACCCTTTCTTTATTCATTTTGATTGGCCGCAGAAAACTTAAGCGTTACAATCGTTCCCTGACTGACCTGCGATTGCTCTTGAATAGATTGCTCTGTTACGATAGCGTTTGCTTTGATGGCGTCGCCGGTAAGCCTTAAATTCAGATTGCTTTTTGACGCCGCCCGGTTGGCCTGCTCTGCTGTCATCCCGGCAAAATTCGGAACAACGACAAGCTCGTTTCTGCTGTCTTCGTCGGTGTAGAGCACCACGGTTCCCCCGGCGGAAAGCCGTGTTTCCGGGTCGGGAAGCTGCGCGATAACGGTTTCTCCGCTGCCCAACACTCGAACGCCGAGCCCTTGCGCTTTCACCGCCGACTGTGCCTGCGCGACGGTTTCACCGATTACCTTCGGAACGGTGGACTGTTTTGCTGTGTCGCTGTTTTCAACATTTTCGGTTTTTTCAATTCCCAAATACGGAAGCACATCCGTCATGACAGATTTGAAAATCGGCGCCGCCACCGTGCTGCCGTATATTGTGCTGCCGCGCGGCTCATCCACAACAATGATACACGCGATCTCCGGATCGTCGACCGGGGCAAAGCCGCAGAAAGATGCAATTCGTGCCGTTTTATCCTCGGTATCCAGCTTTTCTGCCGTACCTGTTTTGCCGCCGACACGATAACCGTCCACTGCCGCATTTTTACCGCCGCCCTCTTTGACGACCATTTCTAACCCGGTGCGCATTGTTGCAGAAGTAGCCTCTGAAATGACCTGACGTTTGATCCCGGCGTCCTTTGTTTCCACAATATTGCCGTCGGCGCTGAGGATCTGTTTTACAACATGCGGCGTTCCCAAATAACCTCCGTTCACGACCGAACACATGGCCGTAATCATCTGGATCGGCGTCATTTTTCGGCTTTGACCAAACGAGGAACTGGCAAGCTCGGTGATCCCCATGGCGGACGGTACATGATAATGCACACCTGCGATCGGTGCCGCTTCACCGGGAAGATCGATACCGGTTTTCGCCGTAAAACCGAACGATTCGTAATAACGGGTAAACGCCGGGATCCCAAGCGCCTGCCCAATTTGCATAAAGGCCAGATTGCAGGAGTTTTCCATCGCCTGCACAATATTTTGCGTTCCATGAACATGGCCGTTGTTGCATTGATAGCGAACTCCTCCCAAAACCGTATTGCCGGTACAGGTAAACGTGGAAGTCAGGCTGACAACACCTTCGTCCAGCGCGGCAGAGGCGGTAAACGCCTTAAACACCGAACCCGGCTCATACGGATCTGAGATCGCCTTGTTTCGCCACTGCAGAGACTGCGCCGCGCTGATTGCCGCCGCCTGCTCTTCCTCCGGCAGCGCGGCGATCTCGGCCGCCTTGCTTTCATCCGCTATTGCGAACGGATGATTCGGATCAAACGCATTACGCGTAGCCATTCCCAACACTTCAAAGGTATTGACGTTCATTACGATACCGACAATCCGATTTCCTACCGCGTTGTCCTGGATCGCCTGATCCAAATATTTTTCCAGGTAACTTTGTATGTTCTTATCAATGGAAAGAACAACGCTGTCACCGTCCTGTGCATCTACTCTCTGCTCATAGTCAAAGTCCATCTCGGTACCGTTTGCGTTTTTGATCGTCATAACGCGGCCGGGAACCCCCTGCAGGTAAGAATCGTAATACGATTCCACCCCTGCAAGGCCCTGACCGTCGGTTCCTGTAAAGCCCAGAACCGAAGCGGCCAGCTCCGCATTAGGATAATAGCGCTTGGTGTCTTCTTCCAGACCAATGGCGGCCGCGACCGAGGAATTATTCTTTTTAAATTCCAGGATCTTTGTTCGAACATCCATTTCAACCTTTTTTTTGATGTATACCTGATAGCTTTTCGACTTCAGAGTTTTCTGGTAAATCTCATCGCGATCCACGCCGAGGATCTCG
>JAHZES010000218.1 GCA_019421725.1 Clostridiales bacterium
GGTCGTGTTCGTTGAATTGGGACAGGAAGTGCATCTGGTGGGCGGCGGCCTGGAGGATGCGGTAAACGAGGGCGTTCACCGCGGTTATGTGGACGGGCTCCTGCGCTGTTCGGTAGTCCGCGACCCGATCCGCCGCGGCAATACGGGAGACAACACGCCTGCAGTGCTGCATGTGCGCGTTGTCCCGGGAGATAAGCTCAAGCTCACAGTTGCTCCAAAGGGTTTCGGCAGCGAAAATATGAGTGTGATCAAGATGTTTCTGCCTTCTGCCTCGCAGCAGGACGTGATCGACTTTGTTGCGCAGACGGCGCGGAAGGCGGGCAGTAATCCCTGCCCGCCGATGGTGCTCGGCGTTGGTATCGGCGGCGATTTTGAGCTTTGCGCGCTTCTTGCAAAAAAGGCGCTTTGCCGGGATGTCAAAACGCCGAATGCAGACCCTTATTATGCGGAAATGGAACAAAAATGTCTGCAGGCCGTCAACGGCACCGGTGTAGGACCGCAGGGCTTTGGCGGCGATACCACAGCTCTGGCGGTGAATATTGAACAGTATCCGACTCATATTGCCGGGCTGCCCGTCGCAGTTAATGTCGGGTGTCATGTTACGCGCCACAAAACAGCGATCCTGTGATTTTATTTTGCCGTTCAGGCGGAAAGACGGGTTGAAAGCATGTCACAAATAAAAATGGTTGCCCCCTGCCTGTTCGGGTTGGAAGGGCTGGTAGCAGGTGAATTACGCTCCATGCAGGCGCAGAATGTGGAAGCTCAGAACGGCCGCGTTCTGTTTGAGGGCGATGCATCTGTTTTGGCGCGTGCCAATATCGGTTCACGCTACGCAGAGCGGATTCAGATCCTGCTGGGAGTTTTTCCGGCACGCACCTTTGAACAGCTGTTTCAGGGCGTTAAGGCGCTGCCGTGGGAGGCGTGGATCGGAAAAAGCGATGCGTTTCCGGTCAAGGGCAGAGCATTGGATTCCAAGCTGGCCAGCGTTCCGGATTGCCAGTCGATTGTAAAAAAGGCGATCGTCGAGCGATTAAAAACAGTATATCATTTGCCGTGGTTTGAAGAGACCGGTGCTGTACATCAGGTGCAGTTTCTGCTGATGAAGGATACCGTAAGCGTCATGCTGGACACGTCGGGCGCCGGGCTTCATAAACGGGGTTACCGTGCCAATGCAGCCGAGGCCCCGATCAAGGAGACGCTTGCAGCCGCGATGGCGTATTTGGCGCACGTTCGCGGCGACAGTACTCTTTATGACCCATTCTGCGGTTCCGGCACGATTTTGATCGAATCAGCGTTGCTGGCGCTGCGGATCGCGCCAGGGCTGCGCCGCCGTTTTGCGGCGGAAAAATGGCAACAGATTCCGGACGAAGCGTGGAGGACGGAACGCCTTCGCGCACAGGAACAGATTTTATCGGATCGCCCGTTTGTTGCTTACGGCTCGGATATTGACCCGGCAGCGCTGCGCCTGACGGAAGAGAACGCTAAAAAGGCCGGAGTAAGCGGGCGCATTCATCTGGAAGAGCATTCTGTGGAGGATTTTTCCCCCAAAACAGAAACCGGAATGATCATCTGCAACCCACCTTATGGCGAACGTCTGCTTGATATCCAACAGGCCGAAGAGCTTTACACCGTCATGGGAAGAGTGTTTCCAAAAGAATGGAGCAGTACTGTGATCAGTCCGTCGGAACGGTTTGAGTCACTGTTTGGCCGTCCGGCTCAGAAACGGCGCAAGCTTTATAACGGAATGATTCGCTGTCAGGTATTTCTTTATCAGGGGCAACGGGTAAAGCGTTAAAAAGAAGAAAACGGAGGCAGGCGGCAATGAGGTATGTGTTCATTATTAACCCGCGGGCAGGAAAGAAAAATCCGAAGGAATGGTTTTTCCCCAGAATAGAAGCTTTTTTTGCCGCACATAAAATTCCGTATCGGGTTCACGTGACCGAATATGCGGGCCATGCGACGGAAATCGTTCGTGAGGAAGCCTCCCAGGGCGATAGAGTCCGCGTGATTGCGGTCGGAGGAGACGGAACCCTGCGGGAGGTTGCATGCGGCGCGGAAGGGCTTCCCCATGTGGAGGTCGGGATCTTACCCTGCGGTTCCGGCAATGATTATCTGCGCAGCTATGGCCTCAAGGAGGATTTTCTGGAGCCGGAGCGTCTGGTCGGCGGACAGGCTTACCCGGTGGATATGATCGAAAGCGATTATCTGTCGGCGCTGAATCTCTGTTCAGTGGGGATCGATTCGCAGGTTGC
>JAHZES010000219.1 GCA_019421725.1 Clostridiales bacterium
ATTCCGTGCCGTGAAACGCACCGCAGAACAGAACGCGCTCGCGCGGCTCTCCAAGCTGCAGCGCGTAAATGGGTCTTCCAAGCACGCTGCGCCCCAACTCGGTCGTCCGCAGAAACGGGTATTTTACCCGCAGCGAACGAATAAAGGACGAAACGGACGCTTCGTCCGGCGGAAAAGAGAAAAACGGTCTGTCGCGGTCAGCGCTCATCCGGCATCCAAACCTTTCTGCGTGAAGTGGAACGCGTCTTGCGGCGGCGGGGCTTTCGGGCGCGCAGTTTATTCATATGTAAAGGCGATACAAAAAAGCACTCAAAAAGGAAGGAATCAGGCAAAATGAAACTCATCGAAAAAACCGTTTCGCAGGAAATGATTTATCAGGGGAAAATCATTAATCTTCGCCGCGATAAAGCCGAGCTGGAAAACGGCCGCATTGCAACACGCGAGGTGGTGGAGCATCCGGGCGGAGTATGCATTGCAGCCTTAACGCCGGAAAACGAGCTGCTTTTTGTGCGGCAGTTTCGGTATCCGTACAGCGAAGTGCTGCTGGAGCTGCCCGCGGGCAAGCGTGACCGCACCGAAGCGCCGTTGGAATGCGGCAAGCGCGAGCTGCAGGAGGAGACCGGAGCGATCGGTACCGGCTATCTTTCTCTTGGCAAGCTGTACCCTTCCCCCGGCTATTGCGGTGAAATTATTCATCTGTACCTCTGCCGGGTAGAATCCTTTGGAAGCCAGAACCCGGATGAAGACGAATTCTTAAAGGTGGAGCGTATCCCGCTGAACCGCGCTGCAGAAATGGTGCTTAATAATGAGATCCCGGACGCAAAAACGCAGGTGGCGGTTTTAAAAACGCAGGCGCTTGTTGCCGCAGGGAAATACTGATTTCAACACTGAAAAAACGGAGGAAAGCAAAATGAATTACCGTAAATTTGGAAACACTGGCGTTTCGGTTTCGGCGCTGGGGTTTGGTTGCATGCGGTTCCCCACCAGGGAGGACGGAACCATTGACCGTGCGCGCGCGACTGCGATGCTGCGCGATGCAATTGATCAGGGACTGAATTATGTGGACACTGCGTACGGCTATCACAACGGAGAAAGCGAGTCGGCGGTAGGAGAGGCGTTGCTGGACGGATACCGCGAAAAGGTCAATCTTGCTACAAAGATGCCGGTTTGGAAGGTGGAGAAGCCGGAGGACTTTGACACGATTTTTGCTGAGCAGCTGACAAGACTGCAGACAGACCACGTTGATTTTTACCTTCTGCATTCGCTCAACCGCGACACATGGGAAAACAAGGTGCTCAAGTTCGGGCTGATCGAAAAAATACAGCAGGCAAAGGCCGACGGACGGGCGAAGCATATCGGGTTTTCCTTCCACGATGATTTTGATACCTTTAAAGAAATTGTGGATACCTACAAGGGCTGCGAATTCTGCCAGATTCAATATAACTACATTGATACCGACCATCAGGCGACGCAGCAGGGGCTGGATTATGCAGCGGCAAAGGGGCTTGGCGTTATCGTAATGGAACCGCTGCTCGGCGGCAAGCTGGCCTCTCCGCCAAAGATGGTGGCGGGCGTGCTTTCCGAAGAAAAAACGCCGGTCGAATGGGCTCTTGATTTTATCTGGAACCAACCGGGCGTTTCGCTGCTGCTTTCCGGCATGAGTACCGAGCAGCAGGCGGCGGACAACCTGGCTTACGCGTCGCGCAGCAGTGTTGGAATGCTCGATGCGGCGGCGCTTGCCATGTTTGCCGAGGCAAAGCGCGTTTACGACAAAATGCCGCTTGTTCCGTGTACACACTGTGAATACTGCATGCCATGTCCGTTCGGCGTCAACATTCCGGAAACCTTTGTCTGCTATAACAAGACCGTTTCTCAGGGAATGAAATCCGCTGCAGCGGATTATGCCGCGCTGCAGGGAAAGGCGGAACTTTGCCGCGCATGCCGCCGCTGTGAATCGCTTTGCCCGCAGCATATCAAAATCAGTGAGGAAATGCCGGCCATCCGCAAGCTTTTTGCGGAGTACAGGCCGGAAGCTGACGATTGACCTGCCGCCGTAAGGCAAAAAAACGACCCGCTGCTTTTTGATGGGCGGTCGTAAAACAGTTAATGGAGCGTATCGGTACAGATACGCTCC
>JAHZES010000220.1:0-981 GCA_019421725.1 Clostridiales bacterium
TTAATTAAGCCCAATCAGCAGGAGCTTGGCGAACTGTTTGGCGAAAAGCTTTCCGCAGAGGACGAAATCGTATCTGCAGCCCAAAAGCTGCAAAAGCTTGGAGCGCAAAACGTGTTGGTTTCCCGTGGGAAACACGGCGCAATGCTCGCGGCACAAGATGGCACAGTGCTGTGGGCCAAAGCTGCGAAGGGAACGATGCGCAACACCGTTGGTGCAGGAGATTCGATGGTGGCGGGCTTTTTGTATGGATGGAAGCAGTCGGGCGATTATGAATATGCGCTTCGTTGCGGAATTGCCGCCGGGGGAGCCACTGCTTTTGCCGACGGTCTTGCCGAGAGGGAGGATTTCCTTCGCCTGTTGGCGCAATCCGGCGAGGTGCTCTAAACCGGGCTTTCACAAAAGAGCTTACTCACAGCTGTTTTCCCGTGAAAAAACGCGTCCCGCAAGAGGATACAACTCTCTTGCGGGACGTGCTTTTTAAGGATGAAAACGGTGCCGCTGCAGGTCCGGACGGCCTGCAGAGCCGAGAAGCGGGCTTACTGCTCTGAGAAACGTTTGCTCTGTTCGGCAATCAGCGCTTCGTCATCAAAATAATTGATTTTCATGGCAGCTTTTACGTCGGAAAGAGTTTGCGCGGCAATTTCACGCGCGTCCTCGCTGCCCTTTTTCAGGATCCGGTAAATTTCCGGAATGTCTTTTTCGAATTCCTTGCGGCGCTGACGGACGGGTTCCAGAGATTCCTGCAGCACATTGACGAGGAATTTTTTAACTTTTACATCGCCAAGCCCACCGCGGGTATAATGCGCCTTCATTTCATCCAGATTCTGATAATCCGGCAGGAATTCCGCAAAATGCTCGTCGCGGCAGAACGCATCCAGATAAATGAACACGGGGTTGCCTTCCACCCGGCCGGGATCGGAAACCTGCAGGTGGTTTGGATCGGTAAACATGCTCATTACTTTTTTCTTTACTTCATCGGCC
>JAHZES010000220.1:991-2109 GCA_019421725.1 Clostridiales bacterium
ATGCCCGGAAGACGGAGGCAGGCCTTGTTGTTCGGGAGCAGAATCTCCGGTTCTACCAGTGTTTCACCGTAAACGGGGTTAAATTTGCGGACGATCTCCTCGGTCTGTTCGAACATCGGCTCCTGATCCTCTCCGGTGGGGACGGTCGTTGCGCGAAAGGCGGTAATATCGGCCGCCTGGCTGATCGGGTAGGTAAAAAAGCCGACCGGAATGCTGGTTTCAAAATTGCGCATCTGGATTTCGGATTTGACCGTTGGGTTGCGCTGCAGGCGGGAAACCGTGACCAGATTCATATAATAGAACGAAAGCTCGGTCAGTTCAGGAATCTGCGACTGAATCAGCAGCGTGGAACGTGTGGGATCCAGTCCGCAGGAAAGATAATCCAAAGCGACCTCGATAATATTCTGCCGAACCTTTTCGGGATTGTCGGCGTTGTCGGTCAACGCCTGTGCGTCGGCGATCATAATGAGGATCTTGTCAAATTCACCGGAGTTCTGCAGTTCCACACGGCGGCGCAGGGAGCCAACGTAATGACCAACGTGCAATCTTCCGGTGGGGCGGTCGCCGGTCAGGATAATTTTTTTCATAACGGTCTTCCTTTCTCTTGGCGGCAGGTGGGAATCAGCCCGCAGCCCGGTCTATGCCGAAGCGCCGCGGCGCCCGTTGCCGGATTCTTCTGATTTTTCATTATAACGGCCGCGGGAGAGATTGTCAAGCAAAGCAAAACGGCGAAACACACGCATGGCGCAGGTTCCGCCGTTGTTTTTGAAAATGCCGCGTCCCGGTTTAGGCTGCGGTTTTTGGGTTCTTTTTCTGAATCCGGGAAATCAGGAATGTGGTGCCGAAGAGAAGCGCAAAGCTGACCAGAAGCGGCAGCCAGACGTTTGCGCACAGTCCGGCGACAAGGTACCCGACAAAACAAATTGCCGCAACAAAGGTGGCGTATGGGATCTGTGTGGAAACATGCAGCAGATGGCTGCATTTAGCGCCGGCAGAGGAAAGGATCGTTGTATCGGAGATCGGAGAGCAGTGGTCGCCGTAAACGGACCCGGCCAGCGTTGCGCCGATCGTCGGCAAAAGAACGGTCATTCCGGCAGGAGCCGCGGTGCAGATCGGGA
>JAHZES010000022.1:0-4335 GCA_019421725.1 Clostridiales bacterium
AATTCATGCGCAGATGAAACGTCACGCTGAAAAAATTGCGCCAAAATTCAACATTGTCTGCGACAAGCTGCAGGAACAGTTCGGTGAAAACAAAATTCTGTTCTGGCGAAAGCCGAACGGGGGCTATTTTGTCAGCGTAGATACGCTGGAAGGCTGTGCAAAGCGGGTCGTGGAGCTTTGCGCCCAGGCAGGCGTCAAGCTGACCGGAGCCGGCGCGACCTATCCGTACGGCAAGGACCCGCACGATACCAACATTCGTTTGGCGCCGACGTTTCCAACGCTGGAGGAGCTTTCTCTGGCAATGGATCTTTTCTGTCTTTGTGTGAAAATTGCCTCGATTGAAAAGATGCTGGCAGAATAATTTTGGCAAGAGTTTTCTTTCTGTGCGAAAATTGATTGACTTTTGCCTTATAAAACAATATAATTAACCTGTTACGTCTGCATTGCGGTGCGGCGTGCAGGTTTTTTGTTAGCCGGACAGAACAATCTGCTCCCAATGACGAATTGCAGACATTATATTTTAGGGGGACTTGCGCATGAAGCGAACTGGCAAGCCGGTGTTCTTTATCGTGGCGCTGCTGATACTCTTTGTGAGCTATGCTGCGTTTTTCGGTATTTATACCGAGAGGGGCGATCTTAGCATTCCGGTGATCAAGGGTGCGGGCGACATCCGTTGGGGAATCGATATCCGCGGCGGTGTGGAAGCAACTTTTTACGCGGTCGATGACGACGACAATGCATTGCAGGCGGATTCCAAGCAACTGGATGCCGCAAAAGAGATTATCAGTATTCGTCTGGTCGACAATCACATTACAGATTACGAGCTCTATGTGGATTATGAAAATTCCCGGATCATTCTTCGGTTCCCGTGGCGCGAAGACGAAACCGATTTTGACCCGGAAAACGCGATCCAGGAGATCTCCATGACTGCCATGCTGACATTCCGTGAGGGCAACGAGACGGAAAACGTTACGGATGCCAACGGAAATGTGACGGGCGTGAAGCCTGCCGGCGTTACGGAATCGAATATCATACTTACAGGCGACGACGTTGAAAAGGCCGAGCCGTATTACGACAGCACAAAGGTGGGTACAAGCACAGCCTACGGCGTTCAGCTGACGCTCAAGGAAAGCGGCAGAACCAAATTTGCCGAAGCTACAGAGAAGCTTTACAGCGATACGGAGAGCGAGCGGGGTACCATCTCGATCTGGCTGGATAACGATGAAATATCTTATCCGCGCGTTGACGCAGTAATCAGGGATGGCGTTGCAACGATCTCCGGCAGTTTTACGGCGGAGAGCGCGCAGGATCTTGCCAATAAGATCAATGCAGGTGCGCTTCCGTTCAAACTGGCAACCTCCAATTTCGGCTCCATCAACCCGCAGCTGGGTTCTTCCGCGCTGGACGCGATGCTGCTGGCCGGGGTGATTGCGCTGATTCTGATTTGTATTTTCATGATTCTGGTCTACCGTCTGCCGGGCGCGATTGCCTCCATTGCGCTGCTTGGTCAGGTTGCAGGAATGATCGCTGCTGTTTCCGGTTTCCTGCCGTCCATCAGCAGCTTTACGGTGACTCTGCCTGGTATTGCCGGTATGATTCTCTCCATCGGTATGGGCGTTGACGCCAACGTGATCACGAACGAAAGAATCAAGGAAGAGATTCGAAAAGGCCGTTCGCTGGATGCAGCGATTGATAACGGTTCTTCTGAAAGCTTCTCGGCAATTTTTGACGGAAACGTAACGGTGATCATCGTTGCAATTATTTTGATGGGTGTCTTCGGTCCGCCGGACGGCTTCTGGTCCAAGCTGCTGACGCCGTTCCTGTTCATGTTCGGAACATCTACCACCGGCTCGGTTTATTCGTTTGGTTATACGCTGCTTATCGGCGTTATTTTCAATTTCATCATGGGTGTCACAGCTTCCCGGCTGATGGTGAAATCCCTGTCACGGTACAAGCACTTCCGCAATAAATGGCTGTATGGGGGTGACCGCACATGAGAAAGCAGATGAATTTTGATTTTGTCGGGAAGAAGAAAAAATTTGCCCTTGTTTCCCTGTGTGTTTTGTTGGTGGGGATCTTGTGCAATATTTTTATGGGCGCCAGATTGGATATCCAGTTTACCGGCGGATCCATTATCAAATATTCCTATAATGGAGATATTTCGGAACAGGCGGTTCAGGATGCGCTTAAGCCTGTAACGGGTGGAAACGAGTCGCTGCAGTTTAACTATAACGTGTATGCGGCAAATTCCGATGGTGCGCATAATATGCTTTCCGTCTCTCTTTCGGAAAAGGATCAGCTTTCCTCTGAAGACCAGCAAGCCATGCTTGATGCACTGAAGAAGGCTTTTCCGGACGCTGCGGTGACGCAGGTTGAATCCAATTCCGTTGAGGCGACAATGGGACGGGAGTTTTTCTGGAAATGCATGGTTGCCGTTGCATTGGCGTCGCTGCTGATGCTTGTGTACGTTGCATTCCGTTTCCGCAAAATCGGCGGCTGGTCGGCCGGTCTGATGGCGCTGCTTGCTTTGTTGAACGACTGCCTGGTTTCGTATTTTGTATTTATTATTTTCCGTATCCCGCTGGATGACAATTTCGTTGCGGTCATTCTTACCATCTTGGGCTACTCGCTGAACGACACCATCGTGGTTTATGACCGTATTCGTGAAAACCGTCGCCTGCTTGGGCCAAAATCCGATCTTGCAACGGTTGTAAACCTCAGCTTGAACCAGTCTTTTGGCCGTACCCTGAGTACGTCTGTTGCAACAGTTATGGCGGTCAGCTGCGTAACGGTGGTTGCGCTGATTTATAATCTGGATTCCATTTTGAGCTTCTCGGTTCCGATGATGTTTGGCGTGCTTTCCGGATTTTATACTTCCGTGTTCCTTGCTTCACCGCTGTGGGTGGGCCTTCGTTCTGCAATGGCAAAACGAAAGGCTGCCAGGGCTGAAAAGGATACGGGTAAAAAGAACAAAGCGGCGGCAAGATAAACGATGTTTTCCAAGGGAGTTTCTCTTGGCAGCATGATTGGCGACTGCTTCGGATTTCAGGTATCGCGAAGGTACGACTTATATTTTTGAGGATCTATTGTTTTTTACAGAACGGCGTGACTTCGGTTATGCCGTTCTGTTTTTGTGTTTCGGAACGAAAATGTATCTACCGGAAAATAGGCTATTCGTAAAACCAAAGCCGCCTGCATAGCTATGCAGGCGGTCGATGATAAAAATACACGTTGCGTCGGAACGGTTAAGCTTGTAAAAAATTTTTCTGAAAAAGGCGTTTGCTCTTTCAATAATGGATACTGTGAGTGTCCATATTTTTTTAAAGCGCGGTCCCCTTTTTGGGAATGAAAAAGCGATGCATGTCGGTGTGCTCCAGCTCTAACAGTTTGATTTTTTTGTCGATACCGCCGGCATACCCGGTCAGGCTGCCGCTGGTGCCGACTACCCGGTGACAGGGGATGATGACGGAAATTTCGTTATGACCGACAGCACCGCCTACCGCCTGCGCAGACATCCGGGCGAGCCCACGTTGTTTGGCAAGCTGCTGTGCGATTTCGCCGTACGTTGTGGTCTGGCCGTAGGGGATCTGCAAGAGGATTTTCCATACAGACTGCCGAAATGCAGAACCGATAGGATGCAGCGGCGGCAAAAAATCCGGTTCATTGCCGGCAAAGTAAATATCCAACCAACGCTTGGTTTGTGAAAGAACAGGTGTTTCCTGTTCTGCGTGTTCCTTCGGCAGATGATCTGCAAAGTATTTTTCTCCGTCAAACCACAGGCCGGTCAGCCCAATCTCGTCTGCCGCGAGCAGGATGCCGCCCAAAGGAGAATCGTAATGCTGAATAGAAGTCATATTTTATTACACCTCGCAAAAAATTAGTCACAGTCCGTATCGAAACAGAAATGCGGAGCATCCTGCTTGCCGGTAATTTTCCTCGGAATCTGCAGCTTTATTTTCCGTTATTTCTGCTTTTCGGTTTGTAGTCCTTCATTTCCGGGATCGCTCCGCCCGCCACCGCCCAAAGATACAGGCTTGCCACGCTGCAATAGGGGCTGAACCGGCGGCGGTATTTCTCAAACAGCCTGCGGTCGATCCTACGATGATGGTACACCATACGCAGCCCGCGCTGAATAGCAAGATCGTTGTAGCTGAAAATATTGGGGCGCTGCATGCAGAACAGCAGGATCATTTCAGCCGTCCATACGCCGATACCTTTCAGTGCGCTCAGCTCCCGAGCTGCATCATCGTCGCTCATGTGTTCCACTGCGTCCAGAGCAAATGCACCGGTATGGATTTTTTTAGAAAAATCTGTAATATACTCCGCCTTGCGGAA
>JAHZES010000022.1:4345-5705 GCA_019421725.1 Clostridiales bacterium
TCCGCATTTATCTCACCGAGCGTGTTCTGCATCCGCTGCCAGACGGTTTCCTGTGCCTTTGCAGAGATCTGCTGCCCAATAATATGGTGAATGACAGAAGAGAAAAGGTCCGTATCTACTGCACGGTCGATATGGCCAATGCGGTCAATGACTTCGCAGAGCCGCTTGTCCTTTTGGCGCAGATAGGACAGCTCCGGTTCGCCGTATTCAAAATACACCCCGTTTACCTCCATAGATCGTTTTGATGGATAGCCTGGTTTGATTTCATATTATCATATAGAGGAAAAAACCGCAAGAACGGTCGTAGAGGGCCAGACCGAAAACAGTCTTACGAATTTCCGGCTTTGCCTCAGGTGATTTTCTTCCTTGAGATGAGGCGCCCCATATCTTCAGATAATTTCATTTTAAAATCTATTTTTATTAGAAGAAAAAATGTAGAAAATTTAATTTTTCTATATTATAATAATATAATAGGTTTATTGTGTATTGATATCGCAATGTCCATAGAGCGGTGTTAAAGGATCGTTAAAGTCTTTTTGTCAGTTGTTCGGATGTTTTAAGTAAAGGGATGATTTCATTATGGAAAGCTATGAACACACAACGACAGCTGCCGAAAAAATATATAAAGAAATGAACAAGCCGGTTATTGTTTACCGCAATTACGGGGAATATCCGTTTATCCCCATTCCGCATCTGCATTCGCAATATGAAATTTATTATAATATTCAGGGTGGGCGCAGCTTCTTTGTAAACAAGCTGTTTTACCGTTGCGAGCCACATTCTCTTTTTGTAATTCCCAGCACACAGATTCACAAAGCATCCATTGACCCGGATGTGATCTATGACAGATGTATTATTAATATTGACGATACGATCATCAGCACATTGAACGGGCTTTCCAACATGCAGAGCCACCCGTTGGCCTGGATGAACGAAATTGGCGTTACCAGGCCGCACAAGGTTATTCTGACAGAGGAGGAGCATGAACGCTTCGTTAAATTGATCGATGACTATAGTTCCCCAAAGGTAGAAAAGGATGAACTGGCACAGCTGGTTCGCCTGCTGGATATTTTTGTGTTTGTTCGCAACCGTTTTCGCCGCCATGCAGCGGACAGCACCGCGGTGGTCGCGCCGGAAACATGGTCGGATAAAGCGATTCAATATATTGAATCAGAGTTTACCAACGATCTTTCCATTCGGGAAATCGCCAATAAGCTTTTTATCAACGAAAATCATCTGTGTACTATTTTTAAAGCCGAAACAGGGCTGACGATCAATAAATATATTATTTTGCGCAAAATTGCCGAAGCAAAACGGCTGTTGTCTTACGGTTACAGCGTCAAGGAGGTGTGCACTCGCG
>JAHZES010000022.1:5715-6562 GCA_019421725.1 Clostridiales bacterium
TTATTCGAACCTTTAAAAAAACAGAAGGAACTTCTCCGTCAAAGCTTCATAAACTGACGGATCCTCTCTGATTTTGAGCTGCGTTTTTCGCAGCTTTTTTTATGCCTGTTTCATTCGCTTTTTGCCGCTAAAATTTGCGCAGATTAGGGAAGTCAGCCGGGAGCGTTTACAGATTTTTGACAAGAGGCTATAATAAATATAATTCAAGCTTTGGGAGGCTGATAATATGGCAATGTTAAAAGAGTTTCAGGTTGACCGACTCAAAGTCAACATACTCTCCGACCGAGCGGCAATGGGAGCATGCGCTGCAGAGCAAATTGCGGCGCAGATGCGCGAGTTGCTTGCGGAAAAAGATGAGATAAACATGATTTTTGCGGCGGCGCCGTCACAGAATGAGACCCTCGCATCTTTGATTGCAGCGCCGGGAATTGACTGGAGCCGCATCAACGCGTTCCATATGGACGAGTATGTCGGGCTGCCGGCAGATGCGCCGCAGGGCTTCGGTAACTTTCTGAAGGCTGCGATTTTTTCAAAGGTTCCTTTCAAAAGCGTTCATTATCTCGATGGCCAGAATCCGAACGCAGAAGAAGCCTGTGCGCAGTACAGCGCACTGCTGCAGCAGTATCCGACCGATATTGTCTGCATGGGAATCGGTGAAAACGGACATATCGCTTTTAATGATCCGGATGTCGCCGATTTTAATGACCCCAAAATGGTAAAGGTCGTTGCGCTTGACCAGATCTGCCGCCAGCAGCAGGTAAACGACGGCTGCTTCGCCAGCATCGATCAGGTTCCGACACATGCGCTTACATTGACGATTCCGACACTGCTCAGAGCGCCTCATCTG
>JAHZES010000022.1:6572-7881 GCA_019421725.1 Clostridiales bacterium
CAAAAACCAAGGCCGAGGCCGTTTTCCATACTCTTCGCGGAGAAATCAGCGAGGTGTGCCCGGCGTCAATTCTGCGCCGTCAGCCGCATGCCGTTCTTTTCTGCGATGCAGACAGCGGGGCCAAAGTCCTTTTTCGTAAAGCCTTGATCACCGACGAGGCTTCACAGGATTTTGAATTGGCGGCAAAACTGGCCGCTTATTACGGGCTCGAAGCGCTCGAGATTCGTTCGGTGTGGGACAAAACGCCCCAGGATCTCGAGGATCAGGACATTGAGAAGATCAACGCGATTGCAAAGCAATACGGCCTGAAAATCTGTGCCATCAGCTCTTCTGTCTTTAAATGTGATTTGGACGACGAAGCTGCGGTGCAGAAGCAGTACGAAAATCTGGAACGCTGCGCAAAGCTGGCGAAGAAAACCGGCGCCGAAAAAATTCGTGCGTTTACGTTCTGGCGCAAAAACGGAATCGAAGCGGACCTTCCGGTCATTGCCGGCTATATTCGTCGTGCGGCAGAGCAAATTGCACCGTACGGTCTGGAGCTGGTGATTGAATTTGATCCCTCGGTCAGCGCCTGCGATGCGGACGAGTTGGCGGTTCTTGCGAAAGAACATATTCCGGGCGTTCGTGTTTTATGGGATCCCGGCAATCAGATTTATAATAAGAAATATAAAGTTCCTTACCCGGATGGCTATGAGTTGCTGAAGAGCGAAATCGCTCATGTACATCTGAAGGATGCTGTGCGCGATGAGCAGGGAGAAGCCAAGGGAGTTGCGCTCGGCGAGGGATTGCTCAATGTCAAAGGCCAGCTTGCCGCGCTTTTGCGGGATGGGTATGACGGCTACATTGTGTTGGAGCCGCATTTCCGCCTGCAGAAGGAGCTTTCCGAAGCACAGCTTGCATTGCCGGGCGGAACCGCTTTCTCCGACGGCGGCATGGAGGCTTCCGAGCTGAGCATGCAGAACCTGAATCGGTTGATCTCAGAGGTCGTAAGCGATTTATCCTGAGATAAAAAGTTAATTTCGTCAAGTGTTTCGTGAAATCTGCAAAGCTTTTCCCCCGGGCGTTTAGTAGAATAAAATTATTGTGGCGCAGCAGAACCTGACGCGGTGCTCACAGCGGAGAAGGTGAACAAAAGCCGGCTCTGCGGCGCGCGGCAGGTTCTGTTGTAAAAGTATGAATATGCAAGGGGGAAACCGAATTGAATTTCGGATTGATCGGATGCGGCGCGATTGCTCGTTTTCATGCGGATGCGATTGGCCTGACAGAAGACGCAGTGCTTGCCGGTGTGGCGGATGCCCGTCAGGATGCT
>JAHZES010000022.1:7891-9156 GCA_019421725.1 Clostridiales bacterium
TGAATCGGTGGAGGATTTGCTTTCCTCGCCGGACATTGATGCGGTTTGCATCTGTACACCCAGCGGCCTGCATGCGCCGTTGGCCATTCAGGCGGCAGAGCACGGAAAGCATATGGTTATTGAAAAGCCAATGGCGCTGACGGTTGCTTCCGCAGAGGAAATTACGGCTGCCTGTGAAAAAAATCATGTTACGGCTGCCATCGTTTCCCAGCTTCGCTTTTCACCGGACGTTCAGTGCGTTCGTTCGCTGGTGCAAAGCGGAGAGATGGGACAAATCATTTCCGCCAATCTGGAGATGAAATATTTTCGCTCCGATGAGTATTATGCCGCGAGCAACTGGCGCGGCACATGGAAAATGGACGGCGGCGGCGCGCTGATGAATCAGGGAATTCACGGCGTGGATATTATGTCGTTTATTATGGGCGGCGTTAAGTCGGTGAGCGGGCAGATCAAGACGCTGGTCAAGAAGATCGAAGTGGAGGATACGGCGGTCGCCGCATTGGAATTCTGTAACGGCGCACTCGGAACCCTTACCGCCTCGGTCGCGACGGCTCCCGGTTATCCGCGAACCTTGACAATCAGCTCCACCAAGGGTACGCTTGTTTTGGAGGAACAGCATATTCAGTCCTGTGATATTGCAGGCGTTTCTCTGCCGCAGCAGCGTGCGCAGCAGCACAATTTCGGTTCATCAAATCCAACGGATATTCCGGTGGAAGGTCATGTGCAGCAGATCACCGATTTTATTGCTGCCGTCAGAGAACAGCGCGATCCGTTTGTCAGCTTGGCAGAGGGGAAAAAGGCGATTGAGATCATTGAAGGGATCTATACTTCGTCCCGCACAGGAAAAAGGGTATTCCTCGCTGAAAAATAAAATCCGTCAAGAATAATCATAAAAAATGAAAAGCATTTTTCCGTTCCCTACGTTATAATTCAGGTATAAGATGCAGAAAAAATGTAACTTTCTGCGTTTGAATCTGAAAAGGAGCGATAGTTTATGGAAAAAATAGCGATGCTCGGCGGTACTCCGGTTAAAACAACCCCGTTCGGCACTGGAAAAAGATTTGGCGAAGAAGAACTGCAGCAGTTGAAAGAAGCGCTGGAGCAAAACACGCTGTTTTACTGGTATGGCGAAAAGGTGAAAACCTTCACTAAGAAGTTTGCCGATATGTATGGCGCAAAATATTGTGTTGCTACATCTTCCGGCACAGCGGGTATTCACGTTGCTCTCGGCGCAGTTGGTATTACCTGCGGCGATGAGGTGATTA
>JAHZES010000022.1:9244-16605 GCA_019421725.1 Clostridiales bacterium
TTCTTTATCAGAATGCGATCCCGGTTTTTGCCGATCTTGATCCGCATACTTATAATATGGATCCAAAGTCCATTGAAAAATGTATTACCCCGAAGACCAAAGCGATCGTTGTGGTACATCTTGCCGGTAACGCTGCCGACATGGATGAGATCATGGAGATTGCGCACAGATACAATCTGAAGGTTATTGAAGACTGTGCACAGAGCTATGAATGCTTCTATAAGGGTCGTCGCGTTGGTACGATTGGCGATATCGGTTGCTTCAGCCTGAACGATTTCAAGCATATTTCCGCAGGCGACGGCGGTATGATCATTATGAACGATCACGATACCTTTATTGAAGCCGCCCGCTTTGCAGATAAGAACTACAACCGTTACAGCACCGATCCGCTGGAGATGAAAAATATTCCGTTCCTTGCCCCGAACTACCGTATGACCGAACTGCAGGGCGCTGTTGCCATTGCGCAGCTCGACCGTGTCGGTTGGATCTGCAAACGCCGCAATGAGATCGGCAAGAAGATTACCGAAGCAATTAAGGATATCAAAGGGCTTTATGCGCCGCTGGTCCGTGAAGGCAACGAGTCTTCTTACTGGTTCTATATGATGCGTTTGAATGCGGAGGAGGCCGGTGTGGACGGTCAGACCTTTGTCAATGCGCTTAATGCGGAATGCCCCGGCATCGGCGCTTCCAAGGGTTACATTCCGACCTGCGTTTATCAGTATCAAATGTTCCAGAACAAAAGTGCATTCCGTGGAACGCATGCTCCGTGGGATTCTCCGTATTATGGAGGCAGCGTCAGCTACGCAAAGGGACTGTGCCCGGTTGCAGAGGAGATTCTGGAAACGGCTGTTAAGTTCGGTGTCAGCGAGTTTTACACCGATCAGGATGTGGATGATATGATTGCCGCTATCCGCAAGGTCGCAGCTTATTATGCAAAATAAAATTATACCGTAAGGTAAAAAAATCAGCGGGGCCAAGTGTGCTTCCGCTGATTTTATTTTATTACAGGAATGAAAGGAAGATAAAAATGATTATTGACGACCACAACCATCCAGATTGGTACGGATATGACCTGCAAAAATATTTAAAGAATATGGACGAGGTTGGAATTGATAAAACTGTGCTTCTCAGCTGGGAGGCACCTGCCGATGAATATGATCCCGCCTACATTTGTAAGACGCCGTCCATGTTTACAGGGCAAACCTGCCCGATCTCATTTGAGCGATGCATTTCTTATGCGGAGCGCTGCCCGGATCGTTTCATTCTCGGTTATGCCCCGGATCCGCGCCGTCCGCACGGGCTGGATCAGTTCAAGGCTGCTGTGGATCTTTACAACGTCAAGGTTTGCGGCGAAGTAAAGATGCGCATGATGTACGACAACTGGGACGCGATTGAAATGTGGCGCTATTGCGGCGAGCATGGAATCCCTGTGCTGATGCACTTTGATTATCCGTTCAAAACCGCTAAAAACGTACGCGACAACTGGTGGTACGGCGGCCCGATTGAGACTCTGGAGCGTGTATTGCAGCTTTGCCCTGAAACCAATTTCATCGGTCATGCTCCCGGCTTCTGGTGCCATATTTCCGATGACGAGCAGGCTGTGACCAATCAGTATCCCACCGGGCCTGTTAAGGGCGAAGGCAAGCTGATCACTTATTTGCGCAAATATCCGAACCTTTATTGCGACATGTCCGCTGGCTCCGGCTGCAGCGCACTGAAGCGCGACATTGAGTTTACTAAAAAATTTCTGGATGAATTTCAGGACCGCGTCTGTTACGGACGCGATTGGTTTGATAACATACATCGCGAGCTGTTGGAGAGCGAAGAATTGGCTCTTCCGCAGGCGATCAAGGAAAAGCTTTACCATAAAAATATTGAGCGTCTGATCGGCGAATGCTGAGCTGATCGGTGCAGAATAAAAATTATTCAGGGAGGCTGTGCGCAATGAGGGTTAAAATCAAAAACGGTAAACTGATAATGGACAGGCTTTATGAAGGGAAAAACCTTTATTTTGCCGAAGGAAAAATTACGGCAATTACGGCGGAGGAATTGCCCTGCGACAAGGAATTTGATGCCAAGGGAAATTTTGTGTCTCCGGGTTTTATTGATATTCATACGCACGGCGGCGGCGGTGCCGATTTTATGGACGGCGGGGTAGAGCCGATTGAACAGGCGGCGCAAATGCATCTTTCGCACGGAACCACCACTATTTTCCCGACAACGCTTGCGAGTAGCTTTCCGGTGCTTAAAAGCTCTGTGCTTGATATTGGCCGTGCCATGCAGAGCAAAAAACGCTTGCCGCACATTGCCGGAACCCACTTGGAGGGCCCCTATTTTTCGCTGAATCAGGCGGGAGCACAGAACCCAGAGTACATTACCGACCCGATCAAGGCGGAGTATGAGGAGCTTCTGGAGGCCGGCAAGGGCATTATTAAACGTTGGAGCTTTGCACCGGAGCGCAATGGAAGCGTTGAATTCTGTGAAACGCTGCTGAAAAACGGCGTTGTACCGTCCATAGCCCACAGCGACGCGGTTTATGAGGATGTCAAACGCGTTTATGACGCCGGCTGTCGCCTTGTAACGCACCTGTATTCCGGCATGTCCACCATTGTTCGCCGCGGCGGATTCCGTTTTCTCGGTGTGGTGGAGTCCTCTTATCTGCTGGACGAGATGAATGTGGAGACCATTGCCGACGGATTGCATTTGCCGCCGGAGCTCCTGCGCCTTGTTTATCAGCAGAAAGGACCGTCAAGGATGTGTCTGGTAACCGATTCTATGCGCGGTGCGGGAATGCCGGAGGGACCGTCCCTGCTGGGGCGGAAAGAGGAGTGCACGCCGTGCATCATTGAAGACGGTGTTGCCAAGCTGCTGGATCGTTCTGCGTTTGCAGGCAGCGTTGCTACCACGGATCGGCTTGTGCGTACCTGTGTCCAAAAGGCCGGGATTTCGGTTGTGGATGCCGTTCGGATGATGACGGAAACACCTGCAAAGAATATGGGGCTTTCTCATGTCGGTAAGCTTGCGGAAGGCTATGATGCGGATATTCTTATTTTTGATCAGGATATCAATATTCAGCAGGTCATTCTTTCCGGGGATTCGGTCGGCTGATTTTCAGTAATTCAAAAGGGACTGCAGAACTGTTTTCAAAACAGTTCTGCAGTCCCTTTTTTGTTCAGGTTGCGGTCGTCATCAGGGCAGCATCCGCTGTGTGGTTCCCTTCAGATAAACATGGCATTGACGGAAGCCCTCTGCGTAAGCAGCACCGCACTGATAACCACGATAGCGGGAGCAGGTGCGAACCATATCGGCAAAATCAATTCCGTCATGCTCCTTCATCCAGACCAGCTGGCTTTCGTGGCATTCCAACATTTTGATCTTCAAGTCGATTTCGTCAGAAATATCCACAAACTCAGTGGGATTGAATTCGACGCCGGCCAGCGTGTCCATGTAATAAATCGGCACCAGCTTTGCGGGGGCGCCGTCCTCGGCGCTGTAACGGTGCTTGTAATTTGTATAGTTCGGCAGTGTTGCCGTAAAGCTTGCGTCAAACACCAGGCGTGCAACCGCAGTGTGATCCGGCATATAGTCGTCCGGATTGTGCGTGATAATGAAATCCGGGTTTGCGTAACGGATAACGTCAACGATCTTGTCGCGGGCCTCTTTGTTGTTGTCATAAATCTCAAGGTCGTCAAATCCGCCGGAAATAACCTCAATTCCGGCAAGGCTTCCGGCCTTTTTTGCTTCGTTATCCCGAATAATGGTCAGTTCATCCGGCGGGATGATCACATGGCCAAGATTTCCGGTGGAAGCATGGCACACAATAACCTTGTCGCCGCGCTTTACACACTTTGCCAAAGTTCCGGCGCACGCAATTTCCACGTCGTCGGGATGACAACCGATCGCTAAAACATTCATGAAAGAACACTCCTTTTATTTACGGGGTCTGCAATTGTAATCGCGGAAAATCATTGAAAAGCGATTGCTCCGTTTTTCAGAGAGATCCCAAAATGAATTGACCAAAATATTCCGGTGCATGGAAATCCGGCTGAACCGTACCAACAGGATTCCAACTGCCGTAATGCGGATGCACGGTGTCGTCGCCGCACTTATAAAGATTGCCGAGGAATTCGCCGCTCCAGCTGCCGTAAACCTCCCGCAGGAAATCGAACGGAATGTAAAGCAGATGCCGCCAGATGCCTCCGGTAATTTTGTCAGTCATGCAGAAGCGCGCGGCATCAAAGGAAAGCAGCGAGCGGTTTGCTCTGCCGGTACCGAGACCGATCATCATCATCCCGGCACAGTTCATTTCAAAGTTCAAATAACGGTTATCAGCGGTGGGGCGCAGAAAAAATTCCACGCAGCTGTCGCAGCAGATTCGACCGTTATGCTGGCTGCAAACGCAGCGCAGCGGAAATTCATCGGTAGTAAAGAGAACCGAAATTCCGTCCTTTCCGGCAAGCAGGCGCACACAGGTGTGCGGGCGGTATCCGGTTCCGTTGTCCCAGGGAAAACTGTCTATCTCAGCCTTTTCGGCCCGATCCCATAACGGACTTTCCATGGAAATCGCTCCGGTGCAGTCAGTTCGCGCAATAGAATATGTTTTCATGCCAATCTCGTTCCTTTCGCAGTTATTCCGGAAGGTGCTCTTAAGGCTGCAATACAAAAGTGCCGAAAAATTGAGAGAGGTGAAACTGCGGTTCGGGCCAGACGATGGGGTTCCAGCTGCCAAAATGAGGATGAACGGTCTCATCGCCGCATTTGAACAGGTTCCCACGAAAAACAGGCTCGATTTTACCGAATTGCTCCTGCAGAAAATCAAACGGAACATAGAGCCGGTGCGTCCAGATCCCGTTTTGGATTTTGGGCTGAATACGGAAGCGCCTGACATCAAAGTCCAGCAGCACGCGCCCGTCTGTCTGTGTTCCAATACCGAGCAGCAGAGTCCCCAGAGAGTTCATCTCAAAATTCAGGTAACGGGGATCTTCCGGATTGGGCTGGATAAAGAATTCCACGCAGCTGTCACACCATACGTCTTCGTTATTCTGTGTAAAAGTCGCTTTTAACGGCATTTCGTCAGTAGCAAACAGCACCGAAATGCCGTTGTCGCTTGCAAGCAGACGGGCGGTAGTGCGGGGACGATAGCCGTCTCCGTTATCCCACGCGAAGCTGTCAATAGCGGCTTCAGCGGCATTTTGCCAAAGGGGACTTTCTGCCGGAACATCTTCGGGCAGGCTGACATGCGGAATATAATATGTTTTCACAGTGACAGGCATCCTTTCTTCTCCAGCTTAAAATCCGGACTTTTCCGAACTGACGGATAACAGCTCCCGCCGCAGCACCGGGCAAACGTAAGCTGCGGACAGATGCAGGAAAACCGGGGAAACCGAAGCTTCCCCGATTGCAGGCATACACTGTTATTCTACGGTAATATACTTTCTTTCGTCGCTGGCACGGTAAGCGGCTTCCACGACCTTCTGCACCTGAATGGCCTCGTCGCCGCTGACAGGCGGAACGGTGTCGTTCAAAATTGCATTGCCAAATCCTTCGATTTCCTTGGTGTACATATTGCCGAATTCCACATTGAGCTCCAACGGCGCAACGTCTACACGATCCTGAGCGGCATCGTAGCCGAGCGTATCGTCGGAGATCAAAACTTCAACCTTACCGGCCTCAACCTGGCTGATGGTTCCTTCGGCCAAAATGCTTCCGCGCGTTCCGTAAATCTCCATTCTGCAGCGTGCAGCCGCATCCGGAATATTGAAGTTGGCATCAACGTAAGCGGTTGCACCATTATCCATTTTCATGATAACGTTGGCGGAATCGTCAGCGGAATAGTGAAAGGATTCATTGCCGACAAAGGAAGCAACTTCGGTTGCTTTGCTGCCGGTGATGTACTGCAGCAGGTCGATGCAGTGGATCCCCATATCCATCAAAGCGCCGCCGCCCGAGCGTTTTTTGTCCTGACGCCAGTTTCCCGGAATTTCGGGGTACCAGCAGGTCAGTTGCGCACGCATCGAAACGATCTGACCGAGCTTCTTTTCTTCCAGCAGCTCTTTCATGGCCTGGTGATAGGCATGATAACGCATCATCAGTCCTGCGCCGAGCTTTACGCCCTGCTTTTTGCACTCGTCGGCAATTTCCTGAGATTCGGCGGCGGTCAGCGCCAGAGGTTTTTCGCAGAGGATATGTTTTTTTGCCTTAGCAGCGGCAAAAGCCTGTGCTTTGTGGCAAAAAACAGGGGATGCGATGTATACGGCGTCGATCTCATCCAAAGCGAGGAGATCGGCTTCGTTTGTAAAGGAGTATTTTGCGCCGTACTTCTCCTGAACATTCTTAGCAAATTCCGGGTTGGTGTCCATTACGGCAACCAGCTCAGCGTTGTCTGCCAGCATCATGCCAGGCAGAGTTCTGCGGTCGGCAATTCCTCCGCATCCGATGACGCCCCATTTGATTTTCATCTCAAAAACCAATCCTTTCATGCGGCAGGCCAGTTTTGTTTTGAGTTACCTGTACCGCTTTCTAAAACAAAAAACGCCGTTTGAAAAACGTCGTTCTTTTTAAAAGTGGAAGAATGAATCGCGCTGTGTTTGCAGTGCAAAACACGGCGAAAATGTTCGGCAAAAGCCGAACCGAATTGAAAAAAGAAGAAAAGCCCCCGTGCAATTCCGAAAGTTCAGAACGACACAGGGGCCGTTCACTGCAATGAGTGAAAGCTGCGGGAAAGATTATTTGCCAACCTTTTTGGCAGCGTTGCGAATACCGGCGATGATCATATCGCAGTCATCTTTGGTCAGACGCGGATGCTGCGGGGTGTTGAACTCTCTGCGATAGAAGAAGTTGTCAGCGTTCGGGCAGTGGGAAACGGGCTTATACTGCTGGAATGCCTGCAGGTCATAGGTCGGCTGATAATGCAGAATTCCCTGAATGCCTTCTTCTTTGTACAGGCAGCGCAGGAAATCGTCGCGGGAAGCGCCCAGCTCCTGCTCTTCAATGCAGACGGTGTACAGATGGTAAATATGTCTGCAGTTCGGGTCTTCATAAACCGGGGTAACGCCCTTGATGCCGCTGATGCCCTCGGTGATGTAACGGCCGATCTCAATGCGCTTTTCGTTGAGCATTTCAAGCTTTTTCATCTGCTCCACACCGACGGCGCCCTGAGCTTCGTTCATGCGGTAGTTGTTGCCCCACTTGCCGCCGACCAGACGGTTGTCAAAGTGGGAGGGGATCCAGTAATCGGTTTGCTTTTCCCAGTTAAAGTTACCCATGCAGCGAAGCTTATCGATCGCTTCCGCGTACATGTCGTTGTTGCAGGTAACCATGCCGCCTTCGCCAAGGGTGGTAATGTTCTTCAGCGAATGGAA
>JAHZES010000221.1 GCA_019421725.1 Clostridiales bacterium
CCGCTCATGCGGCAAGCAGAGAAGAGCTGATTCGGCGTGCGGCAATTCAACGCTTGCTGCAAAGCGGCGCGTTTCAGTCGGTTGTCATGCTTGGCAGAGGTCCGGCGCGCGGTTCCGTTCAAAAAATATTCCGGACGGGTGATTTGCTTGTTGAAAACAGCGGGATTGATTCTGATTTTTCTGATCTCCGCAGCAGTCGGAGTCCTGCAGTGCCGCAGGCTGGATGACCGTGTGGCATTCTGGAGCGCGTTCCTTGATTTTTTGAATTTTACAGAAACAACGATTCGCTATGCAGCTTTGCCGGTTTCTCAGCTGTTGGAACGTTACACCAGAGAAAAAGGGCGTTTGAAGTTAGCGGAGCTCTGCAGCGCGCAGCTTTCGAGAGGGATTTTGTTTCCTCAAGCGTGGAAACTGGCTGCTCAGGCCGCAGCCGGTCACAGTTCGCTGCCGGACGGAGATCTGCAGCTGCTGCAGGATTTCGGCGCAGGGCTCGGAACCAGCGACGTGGAGGGTCAGCTGTCACACTGCAGGCTGTTTGCGGCATCAGCCTCAGAAATTCGGCAGAATGCCAGGGAAGAACGTCAGCGGAAAGGGAGGCTTTCGGTGCTGCTTGGCGTTTTGCTTGGGCTTGGCATTGACCTTGTGTTGTTGTGAGGTGCGGAGGAATACCGGAAAGGATGGATATCGCAATGGATGTGGATCTGATTTTTAAAATAGCGGCAATCGGGATCATTGTGGCGGTTCTTAACCAGATCCTGAATAAAGCAGAGCGACAGGAGCAGGCGATGATGGTAACGCTTGCAGGGCTGGTTGTTGTATTGATGATGATCGTTCAGGAAATTGGTACGTTGTTTGAAACGATCAAGTCACTGTTCGGATTATGACGGAGGGGAGTGGATGAATATTGCGGTGCTTGCCGTGGCAGGAATTGCCGCGGCGCTCGTTGCGCAGCTGATCCGCAAAACAAATCCAGAAATTTCTTCGGTGTTGCTTATCGGGGTGGGAGTGTTGATCGCGGCGGCCGTGGTTGCACAGATTTTGCCGCTTACAACACAAATTCGGATATTTCTGGACAGGGCCGGCGTAAACACGGAATATGCAGAAATACTGCTCAAATCGTTAGGAGTATGTTTGCTGGTGCAGTTTGCGGCCGATGCCTGCAGGGATGCGGGAGAATCGTCGCTGGCAGGAAAGATTGAATTTGCAGGGCGGGTGTCGGTCGCGGTGCTTGCATTGCCGTTGTTCCGCGCAGTTATTGATTTGGCGGTTTCGTTGATCGGTTGAACAGAGTTCCGCAAGAACGCTGTCAGAAGGCAGAATACCTGAGAGGAAGAAAAGCAAAATGGGAACGCTGCAAAACGGAAAAAAGAAGATTCGTCCGTATCTGTTAGAAATATGCAGAAGGAGCCGGAGAATTGCAGCGCTGCTGGCTGTAGCGGCCGCATTGCTGATTAATTTACCGATGACGTTTGCTGCGCAGGAGCAAAACCCCGGAGAAGATGTTTACCGTGAACAGCTGGAATCCAGCGGTGCACAGGAGCTTCTGCAGCAACTGCCAGAGGAAACCAGAGAATTGCTGCAGCAGTTAGGGTTGGCAGATTTTTCGGAGGACGGTGTCTTCCGGCTGGATTTTGAAGATGTTCTGCGGCAGACGATCATTCTGGCAAGCCGAAAAGCAAAAGGGCCGCTGCGCGCGGCGTTTTGTGTCGTTGGGATTATTGCGCTCTGTGCGTTGCTGCAGAGCGTCCAAACGTCGTTTCTCAGCGACGAGGTTACTCGCGTTTTTTCCATGTGCTGTGTGCTTGTGACAGCGGCCCTCATGGTGACTCCGCTGCTTTCCCTGATTTCCGGTGCGCGGGATACGGCGCTTGGCGCCTTTACTTTTTTGATTTCGTTTGTGCCGGTCTACGCAGGGATTATGGTGGCCAACGGGCAGCCGGTCATAGCCGGAGCGTATTCGGTCACTACTATTGCGTCGGCACAGGGT
>JAHZES010000222.1 GCA_019421725.1 Clostridiales bacterium
AAATCGGTCTCCCGTCTGGCACGGAACACCGAAGAGCTGCTCGTACTGCTGCGGACGTGCAAAGAAATCGGCGTAAGCGTGTACTTCGAGGAACAGGGCATCGACACCGAAAAACTGAATATGTGCTGATCGCTGTAGTTCCGCTGGGGGTGGCCGGTGCGGCCTATGCAACGGCGGTAGGCTATGTTCTGCAATCTGTGATCGGAGTAATTTTTTTCTTTGTTAACCGAAAAAGCTCTCTTTACTTTGTGCGCCCGCGATTCGATGGGAAAGCATTGTTAAAAGCCTGCTCCAACGGAATGAGCGAAATGGTGGGAATGCTGGCAGTCACTGTGACGATGATCGTGATGAATGTCATTCTGATGGACCTTATCGGTTCTGACGGTGTGGCAGCTGCAGCCATTATTCTCTCAGCACAGACCATTCTTTCCGCCAGCTACGCAGGCTATGTGCAGGGCATTGCGCCGGTGGTCAGCTACCACTACGGAGCAGAGAATTTTGCGGAGCTGAAAACCCTTTACCGCGTCGTTTTGAAAACCGTTGCAGTGATGCCTGTACTCACCTTTGCCATTGCTTTTCCAATGGCAAAGCCGATTGCCCGGCTGTTTGCCGATGGATCGGAGGTCGTGATGTCCATGGCGGTGCGGGGGATGTTTATTTTTGCGGCAGCGTTCCTGCTGATGGGCTTTAACCTTTTTGCTTCAGGCTTTTTCACGGCGTTAAATGACGGTAAGACTTCTGCAATTCTCTCGCTGTTCCGAACGCTGATTTTTCTCATCGTTCCGCTGCTGATTCTGCCCAAACTCTGGGGCGTGGACGGGGTGTGGATCTCCATGCCGGTGGCGGGGGTATTTAGCGTTCTGCTCTCTGCTTTTTATTTCAAGCGTTTGAAGGGAAAATACCATTACGCATAAGGAGGCCGTTATGAGAACAATACAAGACGAGCTGGTGCAGCAGTTTCAGAATATGGATAACGCCTATGAGGTATATGCCAGGTCAAAAGGTATGACCTATCTCAGCCTGATGGTGCTGGAGGAGATTTATGAGCTGGGAGACGGCTGTACCCAGAAACAAATCAGCGACGATACCAACTACCCAAAGCAGTCTATCAATCTGGTGGTTAAGGCGTTTTTGGTGGACGGCATTGTCGAACTCAAAGAACTGCCGGAGAACCGCAAAAATAAAAGCATCACTCTGACCGAAAGGGGACGGCTGCTTTGCGAAGATGCCATTGTTCCGCTGTTGCGGCAGGAAGAACAGACGATGGCAGCCATCGGTGAGGAGGAAAGCCGGGAACTGGTTCGTTTGCTGGAGCTTTACGGGAAGATGTACTGCGAACAGCTTGGCCGGATTGGAAAGTAATTTGATAAATCCCGGTTTGTCGGATTGTATTTGCATGTTTTACAGCATATTATAATAGCGGCGTACAAAAACAGCGGAGTATTTGCTTCGCTGTTTTTGCTGTTTTACCGGCAATGTGATATACTATTCTCATAAGGCAAGCTGTTTTCCTCACAGTCAGGCACGTTGCGTTTTTAAGACGAACACCGTCGGCGTATCCGGTGGTGCGGTCGGAGTTGACGGCGTAGCCGAGAATGCAGACCCTTTCAGGTACATCAATAGATCGTCGGCACGACTGCCCCGGAAAAGGCCGGCGCAGAAATGAAGGAGTAATTTCATCATGCTGAAACAACTCAGATATTTTCAGTCCGTTGTTCGGTTGAACAGCTTTTCCGAGGCGGCGGAAGAAAATTTTATTTCGCAGTCCGCCATCTCGCAGCAGGTGCAGGCTTTGGAACGGGAACTGGGCTTTAAATTGCTGGAGCGCAAAAACCGCAGCTTTACCCTAACTCCGGCAGGTGAATATTTCTATCAAAAAAGCCTGATCCTGACGGCGGAT